>DASTAW010000043.1 GCA_035712365.1 Terriglobia bacterium | reverse complement strand
TACTCCCGTCTCGAGTGACGACTCATGGCAACCCTCCTCCATCTCCCTGGATTCGGGTTACACCTAAAACGGCGCGACGGGTTACATCCTTAAATGTCTCGACAGCCTCTCATCAGTTACATTTAACATGTCTCCATACGCCCAGTTGAGAATTCCGCCGCACTCGGCCAGAATAGCAGAGCGCTGTGAGCGGCGCGACCCACGACGCCGAAGCGGGGGAGGTCCGGAGCCAAAGGACCCATAAGGAGCAAGTCCAGCAACCATGTTGATTGAACCACAACAGCCGTTCAACTTCGTTCGCACACTGAAGTTCATCCTGAGCCCGCCTTCCACTCTGAACGGTCGGCCCCATGAACCGCTGATGGACCACTACGAGGACGGCGAATACCGGCGCGCCATCTGGATTGACGGGCGGCCCGTGCTTTATGGCGTGGCGGAGGAACTCCACGCCACCGCACGCAGCCTGCGGGTCAGAGTGCTGAGAGGCCCGAATGGAAGGACAGTGCGTGGTCAGGTTCAGCAGGTGGTCTCACGCCAGTTCGCCGCTGCGCTGGATCTGGCGCCGTTTCACAGCCTGGCGAGCAATGACAAAGTCCTGAGCAGGCTTGTTGACCATTTCCAGGGCATGCGCATTCCGCAAGCCCCCTCCGTGTATGAGTGCGTAGTCTGCGCCATCCTTGAGCAGCAGGTGAATCTGGCGTTTGCGCACCAGGTGAAAAGGGCGCTGGTTGAAGCCTACGGCGAAAGCGTAGAGTTTAACGGAACGAGCTACCACGTCTTCCCGGAGCCTCCCGCGCTGGCCTCTGCAACTCCGGCAGACTTTCGGAAGCTCCAGATCTCAGGGCCCAAGGCGCGTTACATCACGGGCATTTCTCGTGCCATTGCCGACGGCAAACTTAACCTCGAGCGGCTAAGGTCCGCGCCACCCGATGAGGCACGTGCGGCACTATTGGAGCACAAAGGAGTCGGCCCGTGGACAGCCGAGTATGTCTGCCTTCGGGCGCTGGGAATGCTTGACCACCTGCCGTCAGGCGACGTGGGGCTGCAAAAAGCCGTACAAATTTTCTACCGGCTTCGCAAGGCGCCTACCTCGGCCCGCGTTGAGCAGATCGGGAGAAAATGGGCGGGGTGGCGAAGTTATGCCACTTTCTATCTTTGGCTCACCTACTGGGAACGGCCGGAGTGGAAGGAAAGCCTGCTGGCAGAAATATATTCCGGGACGAGGCGGAGATGAAGGAACTTGACCCAGACCTGACGGGCGCTTTGTTGAAAGAGGCATGTCACGCGCTGATGGAAGTTTATCCTCCGCGCATTGCCCGATGCCTGGAGCTCCTTGCCGAGGACGAAATCTGGTGGCGGCCGAACCCCGCATCGAACAGCGTGGGCAATATGGTTTTACACCTTCAGGGAAACGTTCGCCAATGGATTATCGCCGGCCTGGGAAGGCAGGCCGACCTGCGCGACCGGGACCGTGAATTTGCGGAGACGGGCCCGATTCCCCGCTGCAGACTCATCGACGGGATGCGGAGCACTGTAAAGGAGGCCCAGGCGGTGCTGACAAACCTCCGCCAGCCTGATCTTCTGCAATCCTATTCCATCCAGGGTTTCCGGGTCACCGGGTACCAGGCTGTATGCCGCGTAGCGGAGCATTTCGCCTTTCACGCAGGCCAGATTATCTACGTCACCAAGCTTAAGCGAGGGAAAGACTTGAAGTTCACCCGACTGCCCGCCCAAAGAAGAAAATCAAAAAGAAAATGACTGCCGGCGGTAAGGGAATGAGCTGCCAAGCTGAACCTCCGGAGACTCAAATAACATGGACTGAGGATGCCTCCGGTTAGAACTGGCGAACCCGGTTGGCCACCAGGACCGCTGTTCCCGCTGGAATTGGAACTCCGTTGATGGTGCTGCCACCAGTGCTAAAAAACATCTGTCCACGCGCCAGCACGGGTGTGGTAGGCGAAAGCGTGCTCAATCCACTGGTGTTCTCGAAAAGGGTCTGACCGTCTGTCACCACCATAAAAGGGTTGCTGCCGAGAAGGCCATTACATGGCGCCATTTGAAACGCTCCGGTCTTGTTATCAGAACCGGGACTGCCCGCCAGCAAAGAAAACATGCCCTGGACGGCCTGGAAACGTGGGTAAACCGAGTTGGCAGTGACAGTGGTGATGCCGCCAGATGCTTTTGAGAAAGCTCCGTGCACCACCACTTCCTGCCCAGGAACAAGGGAGTTGACGGCAAAGGAAAGATTGCCATTGGATGCCAGGTTCATGATGTCAGGCGAAATCAACAGAGGATTAAAAGTGGCGGATTGAGGAACATACACAGTGACAGCGGTACTGTTGGGAATGTCTGTGGCGTCAGGCGGTTCGGTCTCGCGCACCAGCATGTCAAATTGAATCGCATTGCCGTTGGCGTCCTTCGTCACGTCGAGAACAGGGCCGACATAGGCCAGGAGATTATCGCTTAGCGACTCCCGATCTTCCACCTGGACTCTATTGGCAACCACGTTGCCCGTCTCGTTGACGTACGCGTCAACTTCGACGTAACTGCCGGTGGTCAGTTGGTCGATGTCCGAGACCGGCACGCCGCAGGCTCCGTTCATGCACAGGTCTGTGCTGTCCGTCAGGTCTACGTTGAGCGCAGGGCCGTTTCCCGTCAGCGTCGCTGTATGGGTTTGTAATTGAAAACTGCTGGTAAACCCGGCGCCGGGACTCGAACTGTTCACCGTGCGCACAAACCCGTAGATACTGTCCATTTCGCCGAAGCCTGTAGCGCCGGATGGCACCATCGGAAAGCCGGAAAACACCCATGTGACGCTCCCCGTCAACTGACCTTGCGAATCCACGTTGAGGGACTGTGGCAGATCGAGATCAATCATGAGTGCGCTGATCTTGCCAGACGTAATGGTGAGGGCTGGCTGCAGGTTAATGGTTACCGTGTCCGAGCTAAGGCTTGGAGAAAACCTTTTGAAGGGCGGGTTCTGTGTGGGATCATACGTGGCAGCAGAGTTTACGACCACCTTCAAAATTGCCTGATCGTAGGTACCCGGCGGGATGGACGTCAGGTTCGCTATGGACATGATGTCGCGCAGGGTACTCATTTCAACTACAGGCGATGTCGGCGCAACGGCCGTCGGCCATACCGCCACCTGGGAGGTCGAGGGCTTGCCGGCCCTATGCAGATTCATGCTCGTGAAGAAAGTACCAAATGACAGGACGTCGCAGGACGGGGTGTCGGCGACGAAGGTGTAGAGCGCTCCGTTGGAGTTCGGCTTTTGCTGCAGGTTGTTGGACGACGAACCCCCACAGGCTACCATCAGCAAAGTTGCTGCCAGTGCCAACCACAGCCCGGCACTAACTCTCCGACGCCGAATTCCATCACCAGGTGTACCTCTACCGGAGGTCGGGGTATCAGTTCCACGCCGGTGAAAGCAGTTTTTCAAGGCCATCAGCCAATATCCTGTTGATTTTACGAACGAATAATTCAGATGACAAAAATAACCCTTCGGGTTATCCACCACACCACCGAGAAAAGGGGATGGTCGGAGCACCCTCGACGAGGCCTGCACCTCACCCACTGCTCCGCGGTTCAATTTCACGCCGGGCCGCGCTACGACCGCGCCATCCCTCTGCGATTACAACCTCTACCTGGGCCGAACCAGCTTTCAGTCGGCGGCGCACATTGCGCCTTGATGAACTCGGCTTTGGGATTAGGACCCCTGAAATTTTCGAAGGCAAACCTGCCCGCAGGCATCCAGTCACGCTCTACACCAGCAGCGTTTTGGGAAACGCCCATCACTCGAGCTGCGGCGAGCCAGTGCTGCTCGCCTGATGAAAACCGGCAGGCGAGCAGCATCCAAGATCATAGCACAGTCGATTGGCGCTGGCACAGAAGGCAAGGGAAAGCTGTTTCAGGACCAGCAAGAGTCGCCGGGTAAGTCTGGATCAGGAGGCGGGAAGTCTGCATTAGCGTCAGGTAACGGCTCTCTTGGCCCGGACGGGGCCATAGTATCGTACAATCCAACTTCGTAAGGAAAACCCTGGGCACTAAGATATACCGAGTTCCTCAAATGCAGCCTCGGAGATTGCTGAGAACGCGTTCCCGAGAATACCGGAAGGCTGATTTCCTCCTCGCAGGCAGACACATAAACTCCCGCAATAACGCCGAACGTCAGCGTAACTTTGGGCAAAAACCGGGCAAAAGAGGCGGGCAGATAAACATGCTGGGGGTAGGCGTATTGGGCTCTGTACCCCAGTTCGCACTCGACGACCTTGCCCCAAAGGCTCACAGTGCCAAGCGCAAACTCCACAGCCATGCTCAGCAGCCTGTCACGCAGTTTTATCAGATAGACAAACGCCTCCAGGGGGTCCTTAAACGCATAAATTCCACAGGAGCAGTCCCGAGCTAGAAATCCCCGGCACTTTGCCCCCAGATCAAAGCTATGCTCGGCCGAAAACCTTTTTCGGGGCGTCCAAGGCGTATCCTGGATGACGCTGCACAAGGCCGGACAAGAATTTGAATCGCGCGACGATGGCGTCCATACTCTCCACGCGCGCCATGCCACCAGGGGTTCAACAAAGTCAGGAATACCCTCGACAGCCGACTCAGGATGACTTCCCGGGTGGCGCGTCGACGGGCCGTTCCTCCGGTTCTTGAGCCGGTTGAGAAGGTTTTTCAGGCCCATGCGGTAACTCCCTCGGCACTGGATCCTTCAGCGGCTCGACAATCACAATTCTTTCGGGCTCACCCACGTTCGTCATACCAGCCCTCCTGCCGGACGGCAGTCATGCTGACTGTCGAGTGTCGGGCTGTTTACACAGCCGCTATAATTATATTGAACCAATATACCGTCAGGAAGAAAGCGAAGAGTTAGATCCTTTCGCCCCGGACTTAAACTGCGCCTCGGAGAGCGGTTTCAGGCCCATAATGAAAAAAAATGCAAAATCCGCGACAAGGGCGAAACCCATCCTAGGCCGCGTTCGTCTACAAATGGTTACGCCCGGAGTCATAAAAGATGAATAGTTGGAAAGCTCGCCTTGTATGGGTCGTTCCTTGCCTGGCCTTATTTCAAGCACTTGCGATGGCCCAGCCTTCGGCCCAAAATGCCACAGCTGCCCAGAAAGTCCGGCCGATAGGCGTGGTGACGGCGATCCAGGCCGGTCAACTGACGCTCCACACGGACGCGGGACCAAACCTCACCGTCAGACTGCCAGAGGATGTTTCCGTCCTGAAAGTCCCTCCCGGCGCGAAGAGCCTGAAGGAGGCAGACAAAATCGCCGTGACCGACGTCCAGGTGGGCGACCGAGTGCTGATTATCGGTCCCCTGTCAGAGGACCAGAAATCCGTCAGTGCCAAGTCTGTCGTCGTTATGAGTAAGGCGGCGCTCGAAACCGCCCGTGAGGCTGAGCGACTTCAATGGTTAAAAAATGGCATTTCTGGCGTGGTTAAAACCGTCGATCCGGCAACCAAGGAAATCACCCTGGCAGTACCCAACACGTCCCCCAAGCCCGGCGACCTGACCCATCCCGTTACGGTTACGCTGGCATCCAACGCAACTTTGCTACGCTACGCCCCGGACTCAATCAAATTCAGCGACGCCAAACCGGCCCCCTTGGACCAGATTCGCGTCGGCGATCAGGTGCGAGCGCTCGGCTCGAAAAGTCCCGACGGGACCCACTTCACCGCCCAAAAAGTGGTTTCGGGAACCTTCCGGAATATCGGGGCGACCGTGATATCCGTCGATGCGCCGGACGGAACCATCACCGTGAAAGACCTCGCTACAGGCAATCCCGTTCTGGTGCGGACAAACACAGAATCAAAGCTGCACGAACTGACTCCGGAAGTAGCCAATACGATTGCCGCATTTAACGCCGGATCTGCTCAAAACGGGGCCGCGGGCCAGCAGGCAGGAAACGAAGCCGGTGAACGACCCCGCCGGGCAAATTATCAAGGCAACGGCAGGCCAGGCGGGCCCGGTGAAGGACGCGGCACGCCGGGAGGTCACCCAGGAAATTTCGAGCAAATGTTGCAACGAATGCCGGCCTTTTCACTCACCGACCTCAAGTCAGGCGAGCCGCTTATCGTTGTGAGCACCGAGGGAGCCAAACCGGACCAGGTTACGGCCATCGCTGTGCTCAGCGGCGTTGAGCCCATACTCCGTGCCCGACCCAAGGGCAGCAAAGAAGTTGTGCTGGGTCCGTGGAATATGAGCGTGGGCGGTGGCGGCGGCGAGGAGGCAGGCGGTGGAGGCGACCAGGGGGGAGGAGGCGCGGGCGGCCCATAATTCTAGCCTCTCAAACAGACGGCCCACCGGAATCATGGTTAAGTTCCATCAGAATGCGAAGTTTTGGAGGATTTTGAGATGAACGAATTGCTAGGAAGGTTTAGACGTCCCCTCTGGGCATTGCTGGCGTCAATTTGCTTTTCTGCTGCGGTGTTCGCACAGACAGGCAACGGCACAGTGAGTGGTCAGGTTACGGACCCATCGGGCGCCGTAATTCCCGCGGCGACGGTTACATTAACCGGTCCCAACCGTCAAACCAAGGCTGCCCAAACGGACGCGCAGGGGCGCTACACCTTCCATCATCTCGCGCCCGGCCAATATTCGGTTCAAATCACCACACAGGGCTTTTCAACGTTCACGAAAGCAGGAATCAACGTTGCAGCCGGCCACGCGCAGGTTGTGGACGCCCAGTTGGCACTGACCATGCAGACGCAGCAGGTTACCGTGGAGAGCGAAGGCCAGCAGCTCAGCGTCAGCCCTGAAGAGAATGTGGGCGCAGTGGTTCTAAAGGGAGAAGCTTTGAAGTCACTTTCCGATGATCCCGATGAGCTGCAGGAGGAACTTCAACAACTGGCTGGCCCGGCAGCCGGGCCCAATGGAGGCGAGATTTACATCGATGGTTTTTCGGGCGGCGAACTTCCGCCAAAGGAAGCGATTCTGGAAGTCCGCGTCAACCAAAATCCGTTTTCCGCCCAGTATGAGAGGCTGGGCTACGGACGAATCGACATCACCACCAAGCCAGGCTTCTCAAAATATCATGGCAGTGTCTTTTCCTACGGCAACGACTCGTCTTTTAATTCGCGCAACCCCTTCGTGGCGACGCAGCCGGGCTACCACTCCCAGATGTACGCGGGGAGTTTCGGAGGGCCGCTCGGAAAGAAACTTTCATTCTTCCTCGGTATGTTCCACCGCAGCAGCGACAGCACGTCTATCATCACGCCTGTCGTTCCAACCCCGGCCTTTAACCCGAACGGAATGCAGATCAGCCAGGCTATTCCCAGCCCCTCGTCGCGGACGAACATCAGCCCGCGTGTGGACTTCCAGTTGACCAACACCAACGTAATGTCCGTCCGTTATCAACGATGGTCGCGCAATGACACGAACGACGGCCTCTCGGAGTTCTCTCTTCCCTCTCAAGCGTATGACTCCACCGCTGTCTCTCAGCGGGTCCAGGTTAGCGACACCCAGGTGATCAGTACCCGGACCGTCATGCAGAACCGTTTTGAATATCGCCACAGCACGGACGATCAGAACCCCTTCAGCACGGACCCGGAAATCCGTGTGCTTGGAGCTTTCACCGGCGGCGGAAACAGCAGCGGAACTTCCCGAGACACTGAAAATCGATACGAGTTCCAGAGCCTTACATCAACCAACTTTGGCAAGCACAGCCTGACTTACGGGGGACGTGTGCGGTTCGACGATGAGGCTATCAACTCGACCAGCGGCTACAACGGCACCTTTACGTTCACGGGCATCCAGAGCTATTCGAGTTTTCAACAGGGTCTTGCCCAGGGACTCACACCTGAGGAAATTGTAGCGGCAGGCGGAGGCGCGAATCAATTCTCGATAACCACCGGAAATCCAGTTGCCAAGGTCAACCGATTCGATTACGCCCTCTACACCGAGGACAACTGGCGGACGCTCCCCAATCTCTCTCTGACGCTTGGTTTGCGCTTTGAAGGTCAGACCGACATTCAGGACCACTTTGACATCGCACCGCGCTTCGGTCTTGCGTGGGGAATCGATGGACACGGGAAGGCCCCCAAAACCGTTCTGAGGGCGGGCGCTGGCATCTTCTACGACCGCTTGGACACAGAAAATATTCTCCAGGCAGAACAGTTGAACGGCATTAATCAGCAACGGTTCGTTGTGAATTCTCCAGACTTCCTGCCACCGGGCCTTCCGCCTGCCAGCTCGATAGCAGCTTCTGCCGCTTTCCCGACCATCTACCAGATCAGCCGGCAATTCCAGTCGCCTTACGTCATCGAGGGCGCCATTGGTCTGGAGAGGCAAATTAACAAGAACATCAAGACTTCAGTCACTTACATCACCACGCACGGAATCCATCAGCTTCTCACCCGCAATATCAACGCTCCACTGCCGGGGACTTTTGACCCCGCCGATCCAACGAGTGGCATCCGCCCCTTTGGCAACGTGGGGAACATTTACCAGTATGAAGATGCGGGGCTTTACAACGAGAACCAGTTGATCGCGAATTTTAACATACGCATGGGTGCTGCAGTTTCGCTTTTTGGCTACTACACGTTGAGCTATGCCAATGCCAACGCTGTTCAAGGCGAAAACGGAGCCAGCTCCTTTCCGATGAACCAGTATGATCTCTCTCAAAGTTACGGAAGCGCCCCTTGGGTAACACGCAACCGGTTTTTCGTGGGCGGCTCCACTAGCCTGCCTTACGGCTTAACGTTCAGCCCGTTCCTGGTCTTCACTTCCGGGCATCCCTATAGCGTCACCCTTGGGCAGGACTTAAACGGAGATTCGATTTTCAACGACAGGCCTGCCTTCGCTTCAGATGCCTGCATCACCTGTAGCCAGCCGGTCAAGTCCGACTTCATCAACCCCACGCTGGGCGGTCCCCTCATCCCTGTCAACTACTACTTTGGCCCCAGCCAATTCTCAATGAACGCTCGCCTTTCAAAGACCTTCGGATTCGGCAGAGAAGTTGAAGGCGGCGGGGGCCGCGGTGAGGGCGGAGGTGGCGGCGGGTATCATCGCGACCATGGAGGGCTTGGCGGCCGCGGGCTCAGCGGCGGCGGAGGCGGTCCCCGCTTCGGTGGTTCCAGCGACCGGCGGTTTACGCTTGAGGTGGGCGTTATGGCCCATAATGTCTTCAACAAGGTGAACCTTGGCACTCCGGTTGGCAGTTTGACGTCTCCTGACTATCTGTTTGGCCGCTCGAACTCACTGGCCGGTGGTTTTTTTAACAACCCCTCCGCGAACCGCAGGCTTGACCTGTTCGCGCGCTTTAACTTCTAGAAGGCTGTGGAAAAACTCCCTCTGCGGCGTCGTCCGGAGCTGGTTCACCCTCAAATTTGCGAACGGTTCTGATCGCCGCAATCGGGGAGCAGAGGCTCAGGGTAAATTTTGCCGATCTGACCAGATCCAGGTTGGCCAAACTTTCAATTGACCTTCATTTTCTGCACCCAATCGCATCGAACCACGGCGAACCTCACCGTAGGTCCGTTCGGCGCCCAAAAGCCCCTAAGTGAATGAATCCGAAGGGTTGTCATGGAAGCGCACGGGGTATATAATCTAAGCCTTGTACGAGCCCGAAATGAAGATTTTCGTCTACGCCCTCCTGGGGCTCATCATGAGCGTTCCGATTGCCTTTTCTGCCTCAGCCACTCGAAGAAACTCTGAATCTGCTGATAGTAAAGCAGTTCCTCTCACCCAAGCGACAGAAGAATTCAAGGTCCTGACGGGCAAATGGGGCATGCGGCCAGGAAGTCCGCCGTCGGCCCAAAGAAACTTTGGCCCCAAGATGCTCTGGCACGGTCGCGTATATGAGTATTTCCGTAATGATTCTCTCGATGCTATCCCGCACGAGGTCAATCAAAACGGCGGCACTAAATCCCCGCTTCACCGAAACCAGTTCGGATTCAACGTATCGGGCCCGGTTCTGATTCCGCATCTGGTGAACAACCCCCAGAGCACATTCTTCGCTTTGTCCTACGAAGGCGTGCGCGAAACCATCTCCCGGGCTTCACTTCATACCATTCCCACAGCAGCCCAACGCAACGGAGACTTTTCAAAGACGGTCGACCAGGCTGGTAACCCCCTCATCATCTATGACTTGGCAACAACCGCTTCCAATCCGGCCTTTGACCCTTCTCTGCCGGTTTCGACCACCAACTTGCAATATCTCCGATCGCCTTTCCCAGGAAACATTATCGCCCCTGACAAACTTTCGCCGGGGATCCAGCAAGCTCTATCGTTTTATCCCCTGCCTAACGCGAGCGTGGGGCCGTTCTTCGAAAATAACTATTTCGTCAATGCGCCACAGTATGACACTGCGGACGGAATCATCGCCAGAGTTGATCAGTCGGTGGGCACCCGCCACCGGCTGAGTTTCCAAACGGCCATCTCGAACGGCTTCGTCAGCGCTCCGAAATACTTTCCAAACTTCGCCAGTCCTACAGCCCCTGACCAGCACTACTCGCGGTGGCGCGCTGAAATCAGCTACAATTTTACCGCCACTTCAAGGACGGTCAATTCAGTCCATTTAACGGCGGAATCAGATGTGACAAAAGCCGGGAGCGGCGAACAGGCTCCTTTCCCCGTTTATGAGCTTGCCGACAGTTATCTGTCAATGGGCACCGGTTACCCGAATTCACAAAACGCCCGCAACGCCGTTGAAATCCGAGACTCGATATCCACACAGCAAGGCAAACACTCCCTTCAGTTGACCTTCCAGGCCGACCAGTACCAGATGAATTCCTACACGCCGCAATACCCAACTGGTTATTTCCAGTTTTCCACAGGCCTGACGGGCTTGCCAGGCATCGTCAACACAGGCGATCCGTTCGCCAGCTTTCTCCTAGGCCTGCCGCAGTATGCAGAACGTACCGTCATCACTTCACCATCGTATTTTCGTAATTCCTATCAGTCAATCTCGGGTGGCGACAGATACCAGTTGTCAAAAACAGTTGCAATTAGTCTCGACTTCAATTTCAAGCGGTATACACCACGGGTGGAAAAGTATGACCGTCAAAGCACCATCGATCCGATGGTGCTTGATCCTGCAACCCGCCGGCTTGGAGCTCTGGTTTTTGCCGGCCGCAACAGGATTTCGCGCGGTCTGCGGCCCTCCAGCGTTAATCTTGACTACACACTGGGACTGGCATGGAACCCTGGCGGTGATTCCAAGACTGGCGTGCGTGCCTCTTTCCACCACTGGCACGGGCACATGCCGATGTATAACGGACAGTGGGGCACACAAGGATTCAATGCCCGCCAGACGTTTACCTCCGCGAACAATCAGCTTAGCCCTGCGCTGGAACTGGCAAGCGGCATTCCACCGCTGTCTACGCCTTTGCCGGACCTGAGCCCCTCGGCGGCTGACAACACCGTCGCGGATTTTGTCGATATGACCAGCCGGGTGCCCGCTTATCGGGAGGCATCGTTGACAGTCGAGCGCCAGATACCTTTTTCAATGGTGCTGACGGTGGGAACAGACTACAGCGCCGGCAGAGATCTCCTGGTCGGCGATGGGGCCACCACCCCCAACGCGATCGATCCTGCTTACCTGCGCTACCGTGACAGGCTCAATGACGAGGCGTTTCGTCTCACGCTTCAGCCCTACCCCCAGTTCAAGGCATTCGAGCTCTATGGTCTTTATCCTGCGGGCCGCTACCAGCACAAGTCCGCATACGTCCAGGTGGAAAAGCGCGAGTCCTACGGCCTCTCGTTCTCCGCCACCTACGAGTTCTCAAGCGCGTTCGACAATTATTCGGGGCCTTACGGGAACCAGGACCTTATCAACCTCAGCAATGATTGGGCGCCAACTTCAGACAACACGCCGCAATACATCCAGTTCAGCTATATGTATAATCTGCCGTTCGGAGGCGGGAAACCGCTGCTCGACTTCGTCGGCTGGGGACAGCCGATTGTGAGCGGCTGGTCGATCAGCGGCATGGCCTACTGGAATGACGGACGGCCACTCGCGTTGCGACCGCAGTTCAACAACACCGGCGATGTGCTCTCCACCCTGTTTGTGGACGTTGTGCCGGGCGTAGATCCCCGCGTTGCGGAACCCGGTCCCTCAAAGTGGTTCAATCCCTCCGCCTTTGCCCAGCCCGCAGACTTCACCCTTGGAGATGGGCCAAGGACCCTTTCAGACCTGTTGGGCCCGGGCAGAAACAGGTTCGACATTAGTCTGGACAAGCGCATGCCGGTTGGTGGCACCTCTCTGGATTTCAACTTCACAGCCTTTAATATTCTTAACCATGCCAACTGGAACTACCCCGATACGACGATCGGTCCGGCAAGCGCCCCGAACATTGATGCTGGCAGGATAATCGGCTCGGAGGGAGGGCGGGTTATCCAGTTAGGGCTGATTTTGAGCTTCTGATGCTAAGAGGTGTTCCTGTCCTCTCAACCGTATTTTTTGTGCTGATCGGGACTGCTCTTGCCCGTGCGCAGGTAAAGGCTCCGGGGTTCTCCATTCCCGCCTGGATCGATCAGGAAAAGTGTGCGGAGACACCTACATTCGGCCCCACACTGAACGGTCACCCCGTAACAGTGGAAAAAGCGTTGGCTCCGACCAGCGATCAGGTCGTCCTGGTCGTGCTGGATCTCACCGGCGACCTTTCGCGGATCGACGACGCGAAGCAGGCCATGGCGACCAACATCTCCAAACTCCCCCAGAATTCGTGGGTTGGATTGCTCCGTGCGCAGGACGGACTACACGTCCTGGCTGACCCCACCGCTGACCGCCGGAAGGTGATTGGCACGATCCAGTCCCTCACAAGCAGCGGAACGCCGGGTTTGCTTGAAACTCTTCGCGCGACGTTGTCGCTGGCAGATGCCATGATTCGTAAGTCGCCGGTCCGCGTCTCTGTGCTTTACATTACAGACGGAAGCATCTATAACTACCGTGAAGATTATACGGATCCCGTCATCAATCCGAGTGATACGCACGATCTTAGCCGGCGCTTCCGGGACGTTCTGATTAATGAGAAGATATCCAAACTGGAGCGGCGTATCAGCTCCCTGGAAGCGCCATTGTTTGTGGTCCACCTTCATTACCGGCAAAATTCGCTCGATCTAGCGTACCAAAATGGCCTCGACGCCCTGGCAAAAGACACCGGCGGAGAAACAGTCATTTGTCGCTCCACCGCGGAAATTCCGCAGGCGATTTCCCACATATTCACACGCATATCGGATGTCTGGGGACTGACTCTATCGGTTCCACGCAAAAGTCACAGAGAATTGCAAGTCGGCCTGAAAGCCTCTTGCAACGGTCAGGAGGTCCAAATCTCATGGCGTCCATATTTTCGGCCCAGAGAGGAGTGAATTGTTGCGTATGAGAGGAGTGCAAATCGCCGTTGTATCGGGCTTGGCAGTCGCCCTGGTGGCTGCGGGTGGCTTCATTCTCCGCCAGTCCAACCAACTTGCGGAAGCACAGCGGCAACGAGACGCCGCGCTCCAATCTCTACGCGAAGGCCAGGAAGCTCTTCGCCAGAGCGAACTTCGCCTCGGCGCGTCCAGGCCAGGGAAACCGGCTCCGGAAAGAAATATCCAGGCGGTGATTGCGGAGCGCGACGCCACCATCAAGCAGCTTACGGACCAGTTGAATGCGGCAAATGCCAGCGTCACACATCTCCAGGACACTCTTTCCGCTTCCAAAACCGAGAACGCGAAGGCGCTTGATGCCTCCAATCAGCATTTTCAGGATATGCAGAATGAACTGCAGGGCCGATTGGACAAGATGCAGCAACAGCTTGAATCGGCGCAAACCGAGGCTGAAAATTCTCGCCGGCATGTTGCTGATTTGCAGAAAGCTAACGAGCAACTAAGTGCCTCGAACAACGAAGGCTACGCCCGTGTGGCTGAACGCGAGCACATCCTGCTAAGCCTGCAGGACCTCGACCGTCGCCGGGAAACCTATCTCACATCCATCGCGGCCCGTTATCGAAATCTCACCAACCAGTTCCGAACCATGAGTGGTATGCTGACATCCAACCGCGGGCAGGATTCCAACTCATTTGGAGGCCCAGCCCTGGACATGATCCAGAACGCCATTTCCCTCACCGACAATGACCTCCAACACCTCAGTGAGCTCAATTCCAAGGCCTATCGGCTTGAAAAGCAGCTATCGCAAAAGTGACCGGCTTGAGCCTTTTCGACCACTCCAGTGCCAGCCTCGAACCTGAATCGTTTTTGCAATCGCCGCTTTCCGCTAAATGGTTTCAACTGAAACGTTTACATTGTCAAAAGCAGACCGGCCCTGCATAACGCCCCGGCTTCCTTGACGGACAGTGAGCGAGGTTTTAAGATGGTAGATTGCCCTCAACTCGCGTTACGCGCCAGAGGGGCAGTGTCTGCATGCTCAAACAAATTACAGTCCGGGGAGCCCGCCAGCACAACCTTAGGAATATCGACGTCTCGATCCCGCGCAACAGGTTTACTGTGGTGACCGGGTTAAGCGGGTCAGGCAAATCGAGCCTGGCATTTGACATCATTTACGCCGAAGGGCAGCGCCGATATGCGCAGACTCTCTCCGCATATGCGCGGCAGTTCCTGGACCAGTTACAGCGCCCGGACGTTGACGCGGTTGAAGGGCTGAGCCCTGCAATTTCCATCGAGCAGAAAACCACCAGCCGCAGCCCTCGCTCGACAGTTGGCACCATCACAGAAATCTACGATTATCTCCGCCTCCTTTACGCCACGATTGGAGTACCCCACTGCCCAAAATGCGGGAGGCCCATCTCACGCCAGACGACGGAACAAATCGTGGGATCCATCATGGCGCTCCAGACTGGCAGGGCCGGAGACGATGGGAACCCGCGCATCATGATTCTCGCGCCCGTTGTGCGCGGGAGAAAAGGCGAGTTCCGCAACCTGTTTGATCAACTGGGGCGCGAGGGATTCGTCCGGGTACGTGTCGATGGGCAGTTGCTCCAACTCGACGAAGAGATTCGGCTGGACCGCAGGCGAAACCACACCATTGAAGTGCTGGTAGACCGGTTGCTGGTTAAGCCCGGAGTCGAAAGCCGGCTCTCGGCCTCAATCGAAACGGCCATGAAGCTGGCGAAGGGGATCGTCCAGGTCACGGTGGTGAACGGTGACGAGCACCTTTATTCCCAGGAGTGGGCCTGCGTCCATTGCGGCAGCAACATTCCAGCGCTTGAACCGCGGTCATTTTCATTCAACAGTCCCTATGGCGCCTGTGAAGCGTGCCGGGGACTGGGCAGCCGTTTTACCTTCGATCCTGCCAAAGTTGTCGTGGACTGGACGCGGCCACTGTTTGCCGGCGGTTTGGGTCCGGGGTCGGGCTCGCGCCATCTTCAGCGGAGCTTGGCTCGTCTGGCGGAACAGGTTGGCTTTGACCTTCGCACGCCCTTCGAGCAATTTCCCGCCAGGATTCAAAACCTGATCCTCTACGGGAATCGCCAACGGGGTTCGCAACGCCGTGCCGGATTCGCAGGAATCATTCCGCTCCTCGAGCGATGGTATACGGAGACGAATTCCGAGAGCTACCACGAATGGTTTGAGCGCTACACCTCCGCAATGCCTTGTCCGCAGTGCAGTGGCAAACGATTGAGGCAGGAAAGCCTGGCTGTCAAAGTTGCGGGCCTTTCGATTGCGGATTTCACTGCTCTGCCGGTGGGCGAAGCTCAGAAGGCCGTCGGTCGCATCAAGCTGGACGCGCGAGGGGAGCTGCTGGCGCGGCGCATCCTGAACGAGATTGCTGCCCGGCTGGAGTTTCTGAATACCGTTGGGCTGGGCTACCTCAGTCTGGACAGATCGGCCGCGACACTTTCAAACGGCGAAAGCCAGCGGGTCCGCCTGGCGACACAAATCGGCTCCAAGCTGCGCGACGTTCTTTACGTGCTGGATGAGCCGAGCATCGGCTTGCATCCTCGCGATAACCGGCGGCTGCTGGGGACCATCGAGCGGCTGCGAGACATGGGCAACACGATTCTGGTGGTCGAACACGACGAGGAAACCATTCGCCGCGCCGATTACGTCATTGATCTGGGCCCCGGCGCCGGCAAGCACGGCGGCGCGCTTGTCGCCTGTGGACCGCCGCAACAGGTGGCCGTCTGCGAAACTTCCTTGACGGGCCAATATCTTTCCGGCACCCGTCGCATTCCCGTCCCGGAAAAGAGGCGCTCGCCGAATGGGAAGTCTCTCGCCGTGCTGGGGGCTCGCGCGAATAACCTGAAGAACATTGATGTCAGGTTTCCGCTGGGTCTCCTTGTGGTGGTGACAGGGGTCTCCGGGTCGGGCAAATCAACACTGGTGAACGACATCCTTTACAGGGCGCTGGCCAGTAAGCTTTACCGGGCCATCGATGAGCCCGGCCAGCATCGCAAAATAGCCGGTGTTGAGCAAATTGACAAAGTGATCGTGATTGACCAGGCTCCGATCGGGCGCACGCCACGATCAAATCCCGCAACGTATTCCGGCGTCTTCACACCGATTCGGGAACTCTTCGCCATGCTGCCGGAATCCCGCGAGCGCGGATATCGAGCCGGCCGTTTCAGCTTCAACGTCAAGGGCGGGCGGTGCGAAGCCTGCCAGGGTGACGGCATGCGGCGCATCGTGATGAATTTCCTGCCCGACGTGTTTGTGACTTGCGAAGTCTGTAACGGGCGCCGCTACAATACGGAAACCCTTGCCGTCAAGTACAAAGGCTATTCGATCGCGGACCTGCTGGATACAACAGTCACTGACGCGCTGCCCGTTGTCGAAAACATACCGCAAATCCGGCAGAAGTTGCAGACCCTCGAGGATGTCGGGCTGGGTTACATTCATCTGGGTCAGGCCGCCACGACTCTCTCCGGCGGTGAAGCTCAGCGAATCAAACTCGCTCGCGAACTTAGCCGACGCCAGACCGGCCGCACGCTATACCTTCTGGACGAACCCACAACCGGCCTGCACTTTGACGACGTCAAGCAGTTGCTCGAAGTCCTTAACCGCTTGACAGATTTGGGCAACACCGTCATCATCATCGAGCACCACCTCGATGTCATCAAACAGGCTGACTGGATTGTCGATCTGGGTCCTGAGGGCGGCGAGGCAGGCGGTCGCATCGTAGCCCAGGGAACACCTGAAGAGGTGGCGTGTGTGGAAAAGTCGTTCACAGGTCAGGCTCTGGCCGCGCTCCTGGACCAGCAACCCGGACCGTCCGGCAGGGATGCTTCGGTGCCGGTG
Organism: Terriglobia bacterium; assembly: GCA_035712365.1. Lineage (NCBI taxonomy): Bacteria > Pseudomonadati > Acidobacteriota > Terriglobia > Terriglobia bacterium. Next base: position 26,410 of record DASTAW010000043.1, on the reverse strand, counting down.
CTCTAGAGCGGCCCGGCCCGAAGCCAAAGTCTGGGAAGTGAAATGCATACCTGATGTGCTTCCGGGCCACCGCCGCAAAATCCTATGACCTTCCATTTCGAAACTGAACGCAGCAATGAATCGAGCAATCTGGCAGAAAAATCGACGGTCGAATTGGATGCCAGGCCGCTGCCGGAAACCTGGAGGATTCGTGATCTCCTGATTTTTATTGCGGTTGGTTTTTTCACCCTGGTGGCCGCAAATTTCCTGGTATTCATCGGATATGCTTTCCTCAGGCCCCTCTTGCATTGGAAGCTCCCCCTACAAGGTTTGCAGACCAATGTAATCTTCCTCCTGACGATCCAACTGGTCTGGTATCTGCTTCTGCTGGCGTACGTCTATTTTTTCATTACATGGTATTACAAGACTTCTTTCCTGGGTGCTCTGAAGTGGAAGGGGCTTTCAGCCCATCACACGATACGTTACCTGCTGGGAGGCGCCGCTCTCTCGCTGGTTGTGATGATCGTTCCTCCTTTACTGCCGGAACGGAAGGGTTTCCCGCTCGAAAAATTGTTCAATTCTCCCACGTCGGCATATGCAATAGCAGCCTTCGCCGTCATCGTAGCTCCGTTCATGGAGGAACTTCTGTTTCGTGGGCTGCTGTTTGCTTTCTTTGAGAAACACGGCGGCCTTACATTCGCCATTGTGGCCACAGCCATCCTGTTTGCGGGATTGCACATCCCGGAATACTGGGGGGCGTGGAACAATGTCGTCATGATTCTGATTGTGGGATTTACATTCTCGATCGTTCGAGGTCTGACAGGCTCTCTCACTCCCAGCTTTGTCCTCCACCTTGCCTACAACGGGACCCTGATGCTCCTGCTGTTTCTCCAGACACAGCATTTCCATCGAATGCCGTCTGGCTTCTTCATTTTCCGGTAGGAGCCTGAACATACTGCTTTTGTGGCGGGCAGGAGGCGCAGCCAACAAATCCCGGACGTGCGCTGGCCTAGGTTTTCCTTTGTTGCTTTACGTCAATTCTGAGACGCTTGATTTTCTGATTCAAAGTGGACAAGGGAATCTTGAAACGGTCGGCGGCATCGGTCTGGCTCCAGTTTGTCCGGGAGAGCATATCGAGAATAACTCTTTTTTCAAAGCCCTCCACAACTTCAAACAGCGAACGCCCGTCAACCTGCTCTTCTGCCAATGTCCGCAGCCCCTCCCGGCGCGGCTCGAACAACTGTTCGGGCAGCGCCTCCGGCCCAATCAGGGGACCAGAAACCAGAACCACGGCGCGCTCGACTGCATTTTCCAGTTCCCGCACGTTGCCCGGCCAGTCGTGGTCCATCAGGACCTTCATGGCCTCGGGAGAAAACTTCAGACCCTCGCGGCCGTTTTCATTGCAATGCTTCACCAGAAAATGGTCTACGAGGAGGGGAATGTCCTCTTTGCGCTCGCGCAGCGGCGGCAGATGGACGCTGATAACGTTCAGCCGGTAGTAAAGATCTTCGCGGAACCTGTTCGCCTGGACCATCTGCTTGAGGTCCGAGTTGGTGGCCGCCAAAATCCTCACATCCACCTTGATGCTTTCTGTGCCGCCAAGCCGCATGAACTCGCGTTCCTGAATCACGCGCAGCAGCTTCGCCTGCGTATCCACCCCGATGGTCCCGATCTCGTCAAAGAAAATGGTGCCCTGATCCGCAACCTCAAACAAGCCCCGCTTAGTGGCAATGGCCGAAGTAAAAGCTCCCTTAACGTGCCCAAACAGCGTGCTTTCAAGCAAGTCCACGGGCATCGAACCGGTATTGACTGGAACAAAAGGCTTGTCTGCCCGAGGGCTCGTGGCGTGGATCGTTTTGGCCACCAATTCCTTGCCGGTCCCGCTTTCCCCGGTAATCAGCACCGTCGCGCGGCTGGCCGCGACCTGGGTGATGAGGTCGTAAACTTTCTGCATGCGCTCGCTTTTTCCGACCACGTTGGGCAGGCCGAAACGCTTGAGGGCGCGCCGCAGCAAAACGTTTTCCACCTGCAACCGCGACCGGTCCAGCAGATTTCGAATCTCGAGCAGCAATTTGTCATTGTCCCAGGGTTTGGTGACGTAACTTTCGGCGCCCTCGCGAGAGGCCTGAAAGGCAACCTGACTGGAATCGTAAGCGGTGATCATGATCACCGGAAGCTCCGGCGAGTCCCGCTTGATGGTCCTCAGCACGTCAATTCCATTGGAATCCGGAAGACTGATGTCAAGCAAGACCAGGTCGTACGGAGCTTTCTCCAGTTGCTCCAGCCCTGTTGCCGCAGTGGAGGCCGTTGCAGTCTGGTAGCCCTCAGTCCGCATCAATTCATCGAGACTGGCGAGCACGTCCGCTTCGTCGTCAATGATAAGAATGGCGCCTGCTTTAGAGGACATTGACCGGTTTCCTGGAGGCGGGGAATTCCAGCCGGAACGATGCTCCGCGGCCGACTGTACTGTCGACATAGATCTTCCCGGAGTGTTCACGCATAATGCCGTAACTCACCGCCAAACCAAGTCCCGTACCGCGATTGGTTGCTTTCGTTGTAAAGAAGGGGTCGAAGATCTTGCGGAGATTTTCCGGGGCAATGCCTACACCGTTATCGACGATTTCGACTGAGACGGTGGAATCAACGGCGCTGGTCGTCACGGTCAGGTCTCCCCCATAAGGCATGGCGTCGCGGGCATTCATAATCAGGTTCATAAAAACCTGCTGCAGCTTGCCGGCATTTCCCTGAATGGTAGGAAGGTCCGAGTCCAGCCGCGACTCCAGGCTGATCTTGGCGGCCCGAAGCATGGGAGCCGCCAGGCTGAGCGTTTCCTGGATGGACTTGTTCAGTTCCAATTCGACGCGCTCGCTTCCGCTGACCCGCGAGAATTTCAGCAGATTGTTGATGATCTCTGAAGCCCGGAAACCCTGCTTGACGACCCTGTCCAGAACGGGCGAGTGGGGGTCATCCGAAGGGAGCTGTCGCATCATCATCTGCAGTTGGGAGGTAATCACTGCCAGCGGAGTATTCACCTCATGTGCAACTCCGGCCGCCAGCATGCCGATTGACGAAAGCTTTTCCGCCTGCACCAACTGGTCTTCCAGCTCAACCCGCGCGGTGAGGTCATTCATGATCAGCAGGCGGCCAATCACGTGGTCGTCTTTGCCCAGAAGCGGCACGGTCGAGAGGTTTACGATCAACGAACGTCCCACAGCATTCTTCAGGTGGAACTTGTAGAGATTCAACGAGCGATAGGGCTCAGAATGCCGGGGCAACTGGGAAATCAGGTCCGGCGGAAAAATGTCGGATAACCGCTTCCCTTCAGCCTCGGCGCTCGGGATTCCGTACAGCGTCTCCATGGAAGAATTCCAGGACTCGATAAACTGTTCGGGATTCCACGCCACGATTCCCGCATCGATCGATTCGATGATGTTCTCGCTGAAATCCTTGAGGGCCTGATTTTCCAGGGCCTTCCGCTCGAGAGATTCATAAAGCCTGGCACTCTCGACGGCGATGGCAATGTAGCCGGACACGGTCTGCAGCAGGTCAACATCTTCGCTGGAGAGAAAATCGTCGTCCTCAGTCTTGCCCAACGCCAGATAACCCAGAGTCTTCCCCTTCACCCTCAAAGGCAGATAATAGTGCAGACCCAGCCTTTCAATCGTCAAGCGGGTGGAAGGCGGCGTGTCAGATGGATGCTTCACGCTCTCAAAAAACAGGTAACCCTTCCCTTCCTGAATCCCAGGCATGTCGAGAAAGCTCAGGTCGAGGTCGCCCCCGAAGGTGAGGCCGCGGGACTTGGCCAGACGGAACTCCCCCGCTTCGGGCCTCAGGAAGGCGGCCACGCGATCAACCCCCAGCGTTTCCGCCAGGCGCTCTACCGTCTGATCCAGCAGCGAGTCGACGTGGACCTCGGACCCGATGTCGCGCGCAAAATCCAGAAGCGTCCTGCGGTAGTCATAGCGTTCCCGGTTGAAGAACCGGTCAAGCTTCGCCTGGATCCGCGTAACCACAGGCTGGAACAACAGAGCTGTAATCACAATGGCCAGCAGCCATCCGCCCTGGCTTGTAATCAGGGCATTGTTGCGGAAAAAATCCGCAAACAGGAACACCAGCCCAAAGTAGAAGCCGATAATCGCAGCGGTTGCCAGAGCATAAGCAATGCCGCGGCGGAAAATCATGTCAACGTCCATCAGGCGGTATCGAACAATGGCGTAGCCAAACGTCAAGGGAAGCAGCACGAGAGAGAAAACCGAAAGCTTCAACCATTCCGCCGGAATGAATCCCATACCCAGGAAATATGGAACGGCGTACAAAGCCGCGAAGGGAATCACGGCAACAGCGGCCCCACGTGTTACCCACTTAAGTTGCTGCCTGGCCAGTGGAGAGCTTGCGCGGCCATACGAGCGGAAGAGTAAGAAGACGCCAGCGGCCGAAAAAACCGCCAGGTAGCCCATCTCCAGACTGTCGATCAACCAGCGAACAGAAAGCATCGGCAGCGGCAAAGTCACAAATCCAGCCATCACCAGCGCGTGAAAGGCCAACAGAAGCGCGCCGGGAGCGTAAAGAGCCGGCAGTAAATAGGTGCGCCCCTCAACAAACCGGGGTTTTTCAGGAAACGTGAGACAAAAATGCAGAAACAGCGCTGGCTGCAGCAGGAGGGCCGTGACATTGAGCCAGTAAACCGAAGAATCAAAAAGGTTCAGTTTGCCTGTGTACGAGAAGCAGTAAAGGACAAAAGACACTAGGCAGAAGAGGTAGAAGTGCAGCGATTTTGCCGCCGACCAGCGGCGCAGAAATACAAACGCCCCAATCATCAGATAGATGATTCCGACAATTTCAAGGTAACCGTGGATACCCCTGGCATTGTTTTCAGGCGCGAGCACGACGCTGGCCTCATACGACTCGCCGCCGCGAACCAGGCCGTAGGTGGCGCGGGACCACACGCCACTATCGAAAATCGCGCGGCTTGCGTCAACTGTTGTCTTAACCGGGTGGCCGTCAATGGACGTAAGGAAGTCGCCGGCAACAATTCCCGCCTGCTTCCCGGGCGAGTTTGCACTGACGCTCCATGCCTTTAAACCCTGAGGCGTCGCTACCCAGGAAACGCCGTCTGTAGGAAGTTGATAGACCCTTCTTTGTTGAAAGTTGATGAAAGCAAAAATAACGAGCGCCACGCTCACGATCGCGAGCAGGAGGGTCAGGAAGCGGTATGGGGCCCGAACGCTCATAGAACCTGTACTATCCCGGAACAAAGCAAGAACTTGCTGCACCTTCCAGGCAAATGGGGTTCCTTCCCATCGTCACGGCCTTTCTCTTATTTCCAGCACAACTTGCATCACTCACCCAAGCGTTTCGGCCTGGCAGGACAGCGAGCATATGATGTTTGGAACTCCGTATGAAAGCGCGCAGCGCCCTCGTGCATAACTGCAATGTCCTGCATGGTCGATCTCCAAACGCCCGCCGTGGGACGGACCTCAAAACTGGACCGCAAATCCTCCCTGGATGCTGCGATAAGCGGGCGTCAGCAAAACAGATGTGCCGTCGGCCTGCCTGACCGACACGGAACCCTGGCCTAACAAATTCCTGAAATCAGCAATTGCAACGATCCGCAGCGGCAGCATGTCGATTTTTGGGAGCGGCTGGCGGATTTGCATGCCGAGGAAGGGCTGGAACTCCATCCTGCTTTGTCCGTACGGGTCAACGACTGTTACGCGCCCGGCAGGAAGCCAGCTATAAGTGCTGATGATCTGGGTATTCAGACCCGGAATACAGGTTGATAACCTGCCCGAAACCGTTTGCGTCAGTTGTGAGCGGACATAGGCGGGCAGATCCGCCGATTCCACAGGAACTCCGCGGCCGAATTGGATCGACGGGTCCACCGCCAGAGCGCCACCAAAGGCGTACATGACGCCAATTTCCCCGCGCTGGCCCAGTTTGCGGTCGTAGGCAACCTCCGCGCCGGAAGAACCATACTTTCCCGCATTGAGCACTGCCCTGCCGGTGGGGGTGATAAGAACGTTGCCTCCAGCAGGCGAATCCACCAGGTCCTGAGCTCCACCCAGGCCCCAGACGGCCACATCCTGGAAACCATCGTGGTAGGCTGCGAACTCCACTCGAGACCCGCCACGCAGTTTCCGCCGGATGCGAAACTCGGCGTGTCTGGCGGTCTCAAGACGCGGACGAAAATTTTGAAGGGTAATTTGGGGAAACGCGTTGAGATCGCCAACCCGCTTCAGCAAGGTGTCCGGCTGTTGCGGGCTGTCCGAGCCGTAACTCAAACTCAGGACCGTGGAAGAGTCAAGTGTGTACGCCAGGTCTATTTCCGGCTGGGTGGTGCCAGCGTCCCCCGCGGAATTCAGATACTTCATCTCAAATCCCGCCGTCAGGGTCAAATCTTTGGAGATCTGGCGGGTCTGTACATAGCGCAAGACCATGCCGCGCGACATGGGGACGCCCTCGTCCGTCGGTGAAATCGGGCCATTGATTCCCCCAAGGTCCAGCCGATGGACTGCCAGGCTGATCTCCTCGTGATTTTGATTGAGAAGGCCCCTGCGGTATTCAGTGATGATCGAAGAACCGTTGGCATCGCTTCGGTCGACCGAACCCGCCACCAGGACGTCCGAGTTTGCGTCCAGGGGACGAAGGTAGGCAACCACAGTCCCTGACCCTGTATCTCTTGAAAGACCGTTGCCGCCCCCAGCATTTGGGACCATGGCAATCACACGCTGAGCAGGAAGGGGGGTATGTTCAGCCGCCTTCTGGTGGTCGCGGTCATTCTTTCGATACCGCAGAATGGGGCGGGTTGAACCTGAGGTCCGCAGGATCCATTTCCATCCCTGTTCCCAGCCATGAGAATCATTTTCTGAGCGAGGCCAATGAAATCCGGAAAGGATGTCGCCCAGCGCAAAAGCTTCACGGGTCGTCACACCAGGCCGCACCTGGACCCTGTCGCGAAATCCCGGCAGCTTTGCCGGCGAGATTACCTGCAGGGAATACCAGCCAGGAGCCACACGGCGGATGGTGAAATTGCCTTGAGCGTCCGTAAAGACCCTGTCCAGCGAGCCTTCCAACAACCCGTTGGGCGCGCCGATGCCGGGTCCGCTTAATAAAACCGTCGCCCCCAAAATGGGGTTGCCGGCGCCGTCCGTCACCTTCCCCGAAACCCTGCCATAGTCCGCGCTGAAGCCCTGGCATGCCGCCAGCAGGACACACAGTATTACGCCACCCGCGGAGAGCAGCTCCGCTTTCCCCCTCGGTTTATTCACGCGTTGCATGGTGCCTTGACCTGACCTTTTTAAGGTTGTTTGTCCCGGCTATCGATTCGTCAGGTACCCCCAAACTTCTACTCGACCTGGAAGTTCGTCGTCTGGGTATCCGACTCGGCCTTAACCTTATCCGTGATCTTGATCTGCAAAGTGTACTTGCCAGGCTGGAGTAGTTTGGCCGGCATCGTCTTCTCCAAGGTTACCTGTTCCGATGCATCCTGAAGGGCGGCTGCTTGCTCTGTCTGGTTCAAGATTGTCTTTCCGTCTTTAGAAATCTCATATTCAATATTCGCAGATGGGAGGTGCGTTTTGGGATCAAGACCCAGGTTGTAGACCTGCATATAAATGCCGAAGTTCTGACTCTGGGTAAAAACCTGATTGACGCTCGGGCGCACTTTTGTTCCGCCGATAACGAAGCGGTTCGAGCCCACCTCGCTTGTAGGGAGCGGCTGGATCTGGTCTGCCAGAATCAGCGAACTGGTGGACAGCTTGTCGTCACTGAACTGTGGCACCACGATGCCCAGGTTCTCGGTCCCCATGTGCCCGCTTTTGTTGTCCTTGATCACCAGGCTCAGCTTATAGCGTCCGGGACGGAGATACACCGTCTTCTGGTACACCGACTTTTGGTTCACATAGGACTGGAAATCATGTTCCGGAACAGACACCGAAACACTGTCCTGGATCGTGTTCGCCACTCTTCCGCCAATCGTTGTGAGCTGCCCGTAAATGTCGATCACGGCGGTCATCACGCCCTCTTTGTTTTCAAACTGCATGTCCCGGTTCGGGATCTGAACGGTAATGGGAGTGAGGACCGTGTCCTCAGTGACCTTGATAAAATCGGTCCGGACGCTGAACGGCAGAAGCTGCGACGACACCGTGGAGGTCACCATGCTCTGCAGGTCCCTGAATTTGACCGACGGCGCCTGAAAGATTTTGGCATAGAGGTCCAGGCGGTTGAACTCATCATATTCGTGGCCCATGATGTTGGATGTCACCATGGCCCCAGACCCATTGCTCCCTCCGCTTAACTGGCTGGGGCTGATCACCAGATTGGGGTTCCAGATCGAACCGATGGATACGCCGCCCTGGCATCCCGTCATATCGCCCGGCACGTTTGCCATGGCGTCCTTCTCGCAAGGATTCATCGTCAGATGATATTCCCCGGTCAGAGTGGGATCAACAAACTCAAGCTCAACGTTTTCGCCGATCCCCGGGATGTAACGGTAAGTCCAATCCTCAAACGGATAGGTGGTCATGGTGTTGGAAGCGTCCGGTCCGGAATACGGGAGCTGGGTCGGGTTTGCTACGTAGGTCCCGCCGCTTGGATGAGTTTCAATGTCGTCCGCCGGGCCGTACATGATGTAGATGTGTCCGCGGTCCGTCTTCCAGCCAGGGATGCCGGAGGAAAAATGTTCATTGGTATAGGCGATACGGCGATAAACTTCCTCTTTAAAAGAGTTTTCGGGTGAACCTGGTTCAGGGTTGCGCCGCCGCCAGAATTCCTCGATAAACTGATCGCGTTCGTCGTCTGTGGTGAGCTTTTTGAATGCAGCCCGCTCTTCGGGAGTGATAAGATATCCGACTGGCCCGTTGATCCACTGCTTGTATGGGCTCTCCATTTCCTTCTGGATCGCCTTCTGCCGCTGGCGTTCCTGTTTGGTGAGCTTTTGTTCTTCCTGGCCTTTCCCGCTGCCTGCAAAAGCCGGTAACGCAACCATTCCCAGGGCGACTGTGGCAATTAGAACCACCACAATCCGCCGGGATCGAACTTCGATTTCCGGAGGTCTAAAGACTCCCATCGCAGCCACGCTCCTCGCTTCTCCACCACGGAGAGCCAACAGCCATAATTGTATTTTTCGAGAACCAGAAAGTCAACCAGTTCCACTGCTGCCGGAGACGCCCAAAACGGGCCGTTTCCCTGCTGGAATCAGTGATAATTTTCCGGCCAAATGGTAATCTGAGCGAGAATCCGGCGTCCTGACCCAGAATCCCTGCTTTTGAGACTGTCAGAGTCCTAGCGACCGGGGGTTCCGCTCCAGGCAAGTTCAGGCGGCTGTGATATAATTTGCAGAGATTTTCGCCCAGAAGAAGCAAGAGGTGTTTTTCAAAGGTATCTGGGTTTGCCGCCATGACAGCAGTGGAACCTTTCCCGCCTCCAAAACGTATAGAGTTTGTAAGGATGAATCATTTCGCCGTATCGCCCGGCCGTCACCAGGGATGGGCTTGCCTCTGCCATCGGACTGGGACCGGTTTCCTGCGCGGAAGACATTAACTGAGAAGGTTACGATGGGACAAACTACAGAACTCAAACTAGGCCAGATCACCGACACTCGCGGAGAAGATGCCGGACTGCCGCGTGGTCCGCAGGGCGGGCGCCCGAAGAAGGGCCTTTCCAAGACCAAAAAGCTCGCGTTGCTCATCCTGGCTTTCGTGGTCCTGGTGGGGCTTGTGCTCGGCGGAATCGCATGGAGCCATCGCGGCCTGATCACCGTCCAGACCGGCAAGGTCGTTCGCCAGGATTTGTCTTCGATCGTAACCGCCTCGGGTGAAATCAAGCCTCCGCCGGACAAGTTTGCTACGGTCAACGCCAATTCGTTTGGCAAGGTGACAGAGATCCTGGTGAAGGAGGGTGACCGTGTCAAGAAGGGCCAGCTCCTGCTTCGCACAGAAGACGTCCAGCAGCAGGCCGGCGTGCAGGCTCAGCAGGCGGCGCTGAGGTCAGCCCAGGCCAATTCGAGGGTGCAGCAGGCAACCGTCCAGTCCGCAACGGCCAATCTTCACACGGCGCAGGCAAACCTTGCCCAGGCGCAGGCAAAGCTCCAGCAGGCCAAGGACGACTACACGCGCTCCCAGCAGATGCTCAATCAACAACTGATTTCGCGACAGGCGTTCGACCAGGCCCTGAGCACCTATCAGGTCGCCGAGGCCACGGTGCAATCGTCCCAGGCCCAGGTTGCACAAGCCAGAGCCCAGCTCAACCAGGCCAATTACAATCGCGATATGTCCAACGCCAGTGTGCTTCAATCGCAGGCGCAGCTTGTCGGCATCGAGAATCAGCGCGACCAGACGATTTACAGGGCGCCCTTCGACGGGATCATTACCTATCTGCCCGTTCACGTCGGTGAAAACGTCGTGCCGGGCATTCAAAACCAGCCGGGAAGCGCGCTCTTCCAGGTTTCCAACCTGTCGGTGATCAACGCCGTGGTGAATGTGGATGAGACCGATATTCTGGGCATCGAGATGGACCAGCCTGCGGAAGTCACCATTGACGCACTTCCCGACAAGAAGTTCAAAGGCCGTGTCACCGAAATCGGGATGAGCGCTCTGAGTTCTACTTCGGGCCAGACTACCACCAACAGCAACCAGAGCACGGCAACAAATCAAGGGGAGGCCAAGGACTTTACGGTCTCCGTCACCCTGGATGATCCGCCTGCCGGTCTGCGGCCCGGCCTTTCGGCCACGGCCAAGGTCACGACCGCCACTCGGAAGGACGCGGTCACCATCCCCATTCAGGCCCTTACGGTGCGGAACCAAGGCGAGCTTGAGCGCGAGCAAAATGCCAAAACCAAGGTCAAGGCACTCGCTGCGGAACCTGCTCCAGCCGGCCAGAATGCCGCCAGCAAGAAGGAAATCCAGGGGGTCTTCACCGTCCAGGACGGGAAGGCCGCCTTCATTCCTGTCACAACCGGAATCATGGGCACAATGAATGTCGAAGTGCTCACTGGTCTGAAACCCGGGGAGGAAATCGTCACCGGAAGTTACCAGGTGCTCCGGACATTGAAGAACCATGCGAAGGTTAAGATTGACAACAGCATTAAGGCCGTGAATCAGGCCCCTTCATCGTAGCCGCGGGCGGCGCTGTGCCTGCATAAAAAACCTCGGGAGATACCAGACCAAGCTATGGAACCTTTTTCAACAACCGAATCTCAAGCCAGTGCGGCGGACGAGATGGCCAGGGCGCCTTCGCCCGAGAACATCGTGATCCTGGCGCAGGGCTTGTGGAAGACCTATGACATGGAAGCGATTCGGGTCAACGCGTTGTGCGGCGTTTCCTTTTCAATCGTGCGGGGGGAATACGTCGCCATTATGGGCCCATCCGGGTCCGGCAAATCGACCCTGATGAACCTCGTCGGCTGCCTTGACACACCCACCAGCGGGCAGTACTGGCTGAACGGCCGGCTGGTCAGCGAGCTGACGGACGATGAGCTTGCCTACATCCGCAACAAGGAAATCGGGTTTGTCTTCCAGACCTTCAACCTGCTGGCGCGCGCCTCGGCGCTCCACAACGTCGAGCTGCCGCTCATCTACAACGGGACTCCGCCCGAAGAAAGGCTGCGGCGCGCCCACGAGGTACTGCGCATGGTGGAACTGGGCGACCGCGCGGACCATCGCCCCAACGAGCTTTCCGGCGGCCAGCGGCAACGTGTCGCGATCGCCCGCGCCCTGATCAATAATCCCTCGATTATCCTCGCCGATGAGCCGACCGGGAACCTCGATTCCGCCACCGGCGAAGAAATCATGAATTTGTTTGGCCGCCTTCATGAGTCCGGCAACACCATCGTTCTGGTCACACATGAGCACGACATCGCCGCCCGCGCCCATCGCATCATTCACATTCGCGATGGAAGGATCGACAGGGACGAAAAGGTGGTTTAGGACGGCCGCGCAGACCTCCCGGCAGCGGGGTTGGAGCAGGGCTTTCCGTGAAAACTGCAATGACTGGACAACCGCCGACGAAGGACAGTGGCCGCAAATACGGAGAGCTGTATAGCTCCTGGGTAACGGCCCGCGAGGCTTTCTGGATTGCCCTCGAAGCCTTGAATTCGCACAAGCTTCGTTCCTTCCTCACTTTGCTTGGCGTGGTGATTGCCACCACCACCCTGATTGTGGTGATGTCCGTCATTAACGGTATGAACCTCTACATCGCCGAGCACGTCGCCAACCTGGGCGTCAACACGTTTATCCTGAGCCAGTACAAGTGGGCCCAGGGCTATGAATCCTGGCTGGAGGCGCGGCGCCGCAACCGCCCCATTCGCATGGATGATTACAGGTTCCTTGAGGAAAACGTTCAGGGTTATAAGACCATCGGCGCGACGGCCGAGTACTGGGGCCGCACGGCGCATTATGGGAACCAGGTGGTCTACGATGTGGACCTTAATGGGGTAACGCCCAGCATGATCGATATCGGCCAGCAGAAGGTTGATTATGGCCGCTATATTTCTGATTCCGATTATTCCCATGCCGCGCCGGTCTGCTTTATCGGAACGGACCTGGTGGACAAGTTCTTCCCTAACGTTGACCCGATTGGCAAAGAAATCCGTATCGATGAACACACATTCCGCGTGATCGGGGTGGCGGAGAAAATCGGAACAACCTTCGGACAAAGCCAGGACAACTTCGCCATCGTTCCCCTCACGGCGTTCCAGAAAGCCTACTTCTCCAGGGCAGAACTGAATGTCAGCATCCAGGCGTGGTCATCGGCCCAGATGATCCCGCTCGAGGACGAGGTCCGCATGCTGATGCGGGTCCGGCGCCATCTGCAATACAACGACAACGACAATTTCGGCATCAACGCCTCGCAAACCATCATGGACCTGTGGCAGAGACTGACGGGCACCATCTTTGCCGTCACCATTGGCGTCGTGGCCGTCTTCATGGTGGTCGGCGGCATCGTGATCATGAACATCATGCTGGCCAGCGTTACGGACCGCACGCATGAGATTGGCATCCGCAAATCCCTCGGCGCGCGCCGGCGGGACATTCTGACGCAATTCATCATCGAATCCGCCGTCATGGCCGGCACGGGCGGAGTGGTCGGCATCCTGCTCGCGCTGCTGGTCAACGTGCTGGTCCAGAGGTTCGTAACGTCCTCGGTGCCGCTCAGCGCCATCCTTGTCGGAGTGGGATTGTCAGTGATGGTCGGCCTTTTCTTCGGCATTTATCCCGCCAGCAAGGCCGCACGGCTCGACCCCATCGAGGCCCTGAGGGCGGAAACATAGGCATGCCAGAGCAACTGCGAAATATCCGGGAAAACCTGCTGCTGGCGCTCGATACGCTTCGGACTCACAAGTTCCGCTCAGCCCTCACAGTGCTGGGAGTCCTGATCGGGACCACCACCGTGATTGGCGTTGCCTCCATCATCACCGGACTCAACAACAAGCTCGTCGATACCATGGAGCAATACGGATCACGCTCGATTTTCATTTACAAATTTGAGCCGGGCATCCGATTCAACCTGACGCGCGAAGAGCGCATGCGCAAGCCTCTGCAGTATGAAGACGCCATGGCCATTCGAGACAATTGTCCTGACGTCCAGGATGTCGCCGTTGAGATTTTCAATCGCGGGCCTGCCGTGGGGGCGAAGTACAAGGGACAGGATATGCTGGACGCCGGCCTTCAAGGCGCTACCTCGGAAGATTTCTTTATCAATAACTCCCAATTCGTCGATGGCCGGCCTTACACCTCCATCGAGGACAACCATCGCCTGAATGTCGCCGTCCTTGGCGCGGATGTGGCCACCAGGTTTTTTCAGAATGAGGACCCCATCGGCAAAAACATCGTCGTGGGCGGCAATACATTCCAGATTGTGGGGACCCTCGCCAAGAGATTGTCGTTCCTGGGCGACAATGGCTCTGACCGGACAGTCTTCATCCCCTACTGGACTTTCAAGAAGATCTATCCGCAGGCAAAAGAAAACTTTATTCTGGCCATGGCCTATCCCGACCGCATGAACGCGGCCCTGGACGAAATCACGGCCGTGCTGCGGCGCGTGCGCAAGGTCAGGCCTGACCAGGAAAACAACTTCGGCATGGCCACCGCGGCGTCCGTGATCAGGCAATTCAACCAGATCACCGGGACCGTGGCCCTCGTTATGGTGGTGCTCTCCTCGATCGGTCTGCTCGTGGGCGGGATTGGCGTGATGAACATCATGCTGGTTTCCGTCACCGAGCGGACCCGCGAAATCGGCGTGCGCAAAGCCATCGGTGCGCGCCGGCAGGACATCACCTGGCAATTTCTGCTGGAAGCCATGACGCTGACGGGCGCGGGTGGCGTGATGGGCATCATCCTGGGCTATATGCTGAACTTCGCCATACGAACCTTCTTCCCCAGCGTCCCCTCCTCCGTGCCGCTTTGGTCCGTCCTGCTCGGATTCCTGGTTTCGATCAGCATCGGGCTGTTTTTCGGAATGTGGCCGGCCATGAAAGCCTCACGCCTTGACCCCATCGTGGCCCTCCACCACGAGTAAGGCCCGCGCTCCAGGTTGGACCTGTAGCGGCGAGTTCATCTCGCCACAGGGCCAATCGCAGCCCGCGAATTCGGCCCGCCGAGTGGCTGCGGCTCGACTATCAGGAAACGATCCTAGCGCGAAGCCTGCTCGGCTGCCTGCATATCAAAAAGGGCCTTCAGGCTGTCCACATAGGGATTGCGGGCGATGCCGCGCTCGGTGATGATGGCGGTCACGTAGCGGTGGGGAGTCACGTCGAAGGCCGGGTGCCGCGCGCTGACATTTTCCGGGGCGGTCTGGATCCCCCTCCAATGCGTCACCTCGTCCGGCGAGCGCTCCTCGATGGGAATTTCGTCCCCCGAGGCCAGTTCCAGGTCAATGGTTGAAAGCGGCGCCGCCACGTAAAACGGGATCTGGTTCTCACGCGCCAGCACGGCCACCGTGTAAGTACCGATCTTGTTGGCCACGTCTCCATTGGCGGCAATGCGGTCTGCGCCCACAATCACCGCCTGTATTTTCGACTGCTTCATGAAGTAACCCGCCATGTTGTCGGTAATCAACGTCACCGGAATGCCGTCCTTGGCCAGTTCCCAGGCGGTGAGCCGCGCGCCCTGGAGGAAGGGCCGCGTTTCATCCGCAAACACGCTGAGCTTCTTCCCTTCCTCGACGGCCGCGCGAATCACACCCAGCGCCGTCCCGTAGCCGCCGGTGGCAAGCGCTCCGGCGTTGCAATGCGTCAGGATGGTTGAAGAATCCTTCAGCAGACTCGCGCCGTGCCTGCCCATCGCCTCATTCACGGCGATGTCTTCCGCCAGCACGCGCTGCGCTTCTTCTTCCAGCGATGTTTTGGCCCGGCCGATCCTTTCAGATTCCGAACCGGTCCCCGCCAGCGCGTCTTCAAACTTTGTGCGCATGCGCTTTACTGCCCAGAACAGGTTGACGGCGGTCGGCCGCGTTTTGGAAATCGCATCGGCGATGGTTTCGAACTCGCTGCGGAGTTCCGCAAGGCCCTTCGCGCGCGAGTTCTTCACTCCCAGCGCCACGCCCATCGCCGCCGCCACTCCAATGGCCGGCGCCCCGCGGATCACCATCGATCGGATCGCCTCTGCGACCTCCGGGTACGTCCGGTAAATCCGGTAAACCTCTTCGCTGGGCAGCAGTGTCTGGTCGATCATCCGGACGCCGTCGCTGGTCCACTCAATCGTCTTAAACATCACGTCCCACCCAGTTGGATTTTGGTCTTACGTCCGCAAAAATCAAGATTATAGCAGGTGCCCGCCCGCGGAGCATGAATCAGGGGAACGCGCGCCCATCGTGGTATACTGAGGCCATGGACATGGAAAAGGCAATGCAATTCATGCTGGACATGCAGGCCAAGCATGAGGGCTGGCTTCAGAGGCACGAAGAAGCAATGAAGAGGCACGAGGAGGCGATCAACCGAATCGATGCCGCCCTCGAAGCGGGCGCCGCGCGTGCGGCCCAATTAGATTCTTCTGTCGCCACCGTCACCGATCTCGTCGGCCGCCTGGCTCAAACCGAGATCCGCCTTGCTGAGCGCATGGAATCCGGCTTTCGAGACCTCAGAGACGCTCAGGCCGCTAGCGAATACAAGCTGAACGCGTTGATTGAGACCGTCGATAAACTGGTCCGCAGGAACGGCCACGGGGAGTCCACACGCTGAGAGGCGATAGCCTAACAGCATCTGAAAATCATCAGTATGAATTCTGACAGGTTGACCAGCAAAATCAACAAAACTGACGACGAGTGGCGAAAAGAACTGACGCCGCAGCAGTATTACGTCACCCGGCAGAAAGGCACAGAGCCGCCGTTCACGGGCGAATACACCGATCTGCACGTCAAAGGGGCCTATCGCTGCGTCTGCTGTGGCGCGGAACTGTTCGGTTCCGAGGCCAAGTTTGATTCACACTGCGGCTGGCCGAGCTACACCGCCCCCCTGGATGAGCAGAATGTCCGGGAAGAATCTGACCTGAGCCATGGGATGCGTCGCGTGGAAGTTCTCTGCAGCAAGTGCGACGCCCACCTGGGCCACGTGTTTCCGGACGGCGCCGGCCCCACCGGCTTGCGTTATTGCATCAATTCCGTCGCCCTCAAGTTTGATAAGAAGCCGTAGCAGATCGACTGTCATCATGGGCCTGTTCGCCCTCAATTTGCGAACGGCCCTGATCCCGCAAAGCGGGAGAAGGGTCTCAGGGTCAACTCCGCGAAGGATCTCCTTTTTATTTTCACTAAGAAACAGCAGATGCCTCTCCCGCTTCGCGGGATCAGCATGACAGATGGGCCGCGTCCAGTATTCAGCAACACCCCTAAAGCTGAAACTCCCGCTTCAGTTTCGCCGATTTCTCCTGCACTCCCCTGGCGAGGTCTTTCTTGTAATCTGCCAGCTTCTGCCCGAGCGCGGCGTCCGCCGTGGCTATGATCTGCACCGCCAGAATGGCTGCGTTCACCGCGCCGGACTTGCCGATGGCAACCGTGGCAACCGGGATGCCGCCGGGCATCTGCACCGTTGAAAGCAGCGAATCCATGCCCTGCAGCGAAGTCGTAGGCATGGGCACGCCGATCACCGGCAATGTTGTCTCTGCTGCCACCAGGCCGGCCAGGTGCGCCGCGCCTCCCGCCCCCACGATGATTGCCTTCAGTCCACGCTCCTTCGCCGTGCGGGCGTATTCGGATGTCCGGGCCGGAGACCGGTGCGCGGAGGTGATGTCGATCTCGAACGGCACTCCAAATTTGTCCAGTGTTACCGCCGCTTCTTTCATTACCGGAAGATCGGTGTCACTCCCCATGATAATGCCGACTAGTGGTTTTGCCTTTTCAGCCATTCATTTCTCCTTGATGGATGGTTTCAGCCGGCGGACTGTTCGCGGCAGACTATCCCTCCCCGTTCTAAGCCGGCGGCGGATTGCCCGCCTGATTGCTGGGGTGTCGGATTTCTCCCGTCACTTTAAGCCGCCGCAAACCTTTTGCTCCAATGTCGTGACGGTAATGCATTCCGTCAAACTGGACCTTACTGACGGCGGCGTAGGCCTGTTCGATGGTCGTCGGAAGGTCTTCAGCAGTCGCCGCCACGCCCAGGACGCGCCCCCCGGCAGTCAGCAGTTGATGGTCGTGGAACACAGTCCCCGCGTGAAACACCTTGACCCCGCCCAGCGATTCCGCCGATTCGATTCCCGTGATTTCCCTGCCGGTTTCGCTTTTGCCGGGGTAGCCTCTCGATGCCAGCACCACGCACACCGAAGGGCTGGGACTCCAGCGCGCGCCAACCGCCGTCAACTGCCCTTCGAGCGAGGCCATCAGCATTTCGCACAGGTCGGACCGCAGCCGCATCATAATGGGCTGCGTTTCAGGGTCCCCCAGGCGAACGTTGTATTCCAGCACCTTGGGACCTTCCGCAGTGATCATCAACCCGCAGTATAGAAACCCGTAATAGGGCATCCCGTCAGCCGCCATGCCGGCCAGCGTGGGCTCGATCACCTCGCGGCTGATATCCTGCCCCAGCCGTTCTGGAAGTATCGAATCTTCGCTGTACGCCCCCATGCCTCCCGTGTTGGGGCCAAGATCGTTGTCGAACACCGCCTTGTGGTCCTGGGTCGGGACCAGAGGCAGCCAGCCCCGTTTGCCGGCCAGGATGATGAACGACAGCTCTTCACCCAGCAGGCATTCCTCAACCACCACCCGCTCGCCGGCGCCGCCCAGCGATTTCCTGACCATGAAATCGCCCAGCGCCTTTTCAGCTTCGTCATGCGTGCGTGCCACCACCACGCCCTTGCCCGCCGCAAGCCCATCGGCCTTGATCACCACCGGCAGACCGAATTCGGCAACGGCCTTTTCGCCGCTTGAATAATCTTCCACCACCGCGAACTTCGCCGTCGGAATTGCGTGGCGCTGCATGAACTCCTTGGCGAAGACCTTGCTTCCCTCGAGCTGCGCGGCCAGTTTTGTGGGGCCCACTATCCTTCGCCCTGCCGCTTCAAATGCGTCCACCACGCCCGCCACCAGCGGCGCTTCCGGCCCGGCAACCGTCAGGTCAGCCTTCAGTTCTCCGGCCAACTGCAGGATGGCCGCGGAGGCGGCGAGATCAACGGGGAAGCATTCGGCGGTCTGGGCAATGCCGGCGTTTCCCGGCGCGCAGAAGATCTCATCCGTCAACTGGCTTTCACGCAGTTTCCAGACCAGAGCGTGTTCGCGCCCACCCGAACCCAGGACGAGTATGTTCATAAGAGCAAGTTACACTATCGGCAGACGGTAGTGTTTGTCAATGCCGGCGTCCAGCAGGATTTTCCCTCGCGTTCTGACTCAAAAATTTCCTACGGCCCCTCCGTGGATATCAGAGTGAATCCTTCCTCTTGACATTCTAGGGGAAAGGCATTATGGTTCTTTTGTTGAATGTCTAGGAAAGCATGGGGCAGTCGGCAGGCAGAGCGCCGGGGTTGCGGCCTGCGGTGTTTGCTGACGAATCGAACCAGACCGCGGTGGCACAAATCAAACGCCAGTTCGCGGGTAGCGGCGGGTTTGGCGCACCACCCCGAATCTGGCGGCAAGTAGCGGCGGGTTTATCCCGCCATTCGGCAATTGGCGGCGTAAAGCCGCCTCTACGGTGCGGAGAGGATAATGTTCAACCTTCGTGCACTATTCCACAAAAATCGGGCCGAGCAGGAAATGGAAGATGAGCTGCGCTTTCATCTTGAAAGGCAGATCGAGCAGAACATCGCCCGGGGCATGTGCGCGCAAGAGGCCCGCTACGCGGCGCTGCGCACATTCGGAAATGTGGGACAGGTGAAGGAGGAATGCCGCGACACCTGGGGCGCGCGCATGATCAGCGAGTTCGCCCAGGACCTCCGCTACGGCTTCCGCCAGTTGCGCCGCAATCCGGGGTTCACGGCAGTTGCGGTTCTCACTCTCGCCCTCGGCATTGGCGCCAATACAGCAATCTTCAGTCTGATTGACGCGGTGATGTTCAAGCTGCTTCCCGTGCGACAGCCCGAGCAGCTCTTTGTGCTCCATTGGGCCTCGCAGGGCTGGCCGTACTTCATTCACGGATTGGATGGCTCCTCAGACAAAGACAAGAACGGCCGCCATACCAGCACTGCATTTTCCTATCCTGTATTTGAGGCCATCCATTCAAGAAATCGAGCGTTTTCCGGCATCTTCGGGCTTTCGGACATCGATGCCAGCTTCAACATGAACGTCAGTGGACAATCTGCACTGGCATCAGGCGAATTCGTTTCCGGCGACTACTTCTCGACGTTGGGCGTACGCGCGATTATCGGTCGTACAATTACGCCCGCCGATGACGCGGACGCTGCGGCCCCGGTTACGGTGATCAGTTACGGCTACTGGGCCGGTCGATTCGGCCGCGATCCCTCCGTGGTGGGCAAGACCATTACCGTGAATGGTGTACCTTTCACCCTGGCAGGCGTTTCCGCTCCGGAGTTTTTTGGACTTCAGCCCGGCCGCCGCATAGACGCGTGGGTACCTCTTCATACCCATCCGCAGGTCCTTCCTGGCTGGGACCGGTGGCTGCCCAAAGGGGAAACGTTATTCACGGCGGGGCAGGAGTGGTGGGTAATCGTAATGGGCCGCCTTAGGCCCGGCGTTGCCGAGCAGCAGGCGCGCGCCGAACTGACGGGAACCCTCCAGCAGACCACCGCCGGCATAGAAACGCCGCCTGCGCACAAGAGTCCCGACATCTCACTGAGCCCTCCCCAAATTGAACTGGCCTCTGCCGCGAATGGACTTGCGGCTCTCCGGCGCGAGTTCTCTCAGCCGCTCCTCATACTGATGGCGGTGGTGGCCCTCGTTCTGCTGATAGCCTGCGCAAACGTGGCCAATCTGCTATTGGCGCGCGCGACCTCGCGCCAGAAGGAAGTTGCCGTAAGGCTGGCGCTGGGAGCGGGGCGCCGCCGGCTGGTTCGCCAGTTACTCACCGAGGGCCTTATGCTCGCGGCTGCCGGAGGCGCGGTTGGGATTCTGCTCGCATATTGGGCAAGCGGCGTTCTGGTGGCGTTCATGTCAAGCGGCAAGGAGCATATCTATCTGCACGTCTCACCCGATCTGCGCGTCCTGGGATTCACGGCATTCATTTCGGCGCTTACGGGAGTTCTCTTCGGGTTGGCTCCCGCATTGGGCGGCACCCGGATGGCCCTAAATACAGCGCTGAAGGAAGGCGCCGGGAGTTTGGCAGGAAAAGGGGGCCGCGTGCGGGATCTCCGGTCGTTGCTCGGCGACGGCCTGGTAGCCTCTCAAATTGCAATGTCGATGCTGTTGCTGGTTGGCGCCGCTCTGTTCGTGCGGACCTTGACGAACCTGGCCAACCAGGACCTCGGCTTCACGCAACGCAATCTGTTGCTGTTCGGAGTCGATCCCACCCAGGGCGGGTATCGCGGCGAGAAATTAGTAAGCTTCTATCAGGAATTGCGGCACCGCCTTGAATCGCTTCCGGGCGTGCGCTCGGCGACGTTCTCCCAGCACATGTTAGTAGACAGTGGTGTACACACCGCTGGGATCTCCATTCAGGGGTACACCCCAGGACCCGAAGAGACGAGCGGCGGGACAATTGTGACTCGTGTTAATTCGGTCGGAGCGAGGTTCTTTGAGACCTTCGGAATCCCGCTGTTACTCGGAAGGACCGTTGGCGAAGGCGACATAGAAGGATCTCCCAAGGTTGGGGTCATCAACCAGGCCTTCGCCCGCAAATACTTCAAGGATGAGGATGCGATTGGCCGGCGATTCGGTTTCGGCGGTGAAAAGTACAGCTCAGACATCGCGATTGTAGGCGTGGTGGGCGATTCAATCTATGGGAGCCTGCGGGAAACTCCGTTGCCAACTATATACGTTCCCTATGCGCAGAATGTCGCACACTTCAGCTACGCGGGAAAAGTGTTCTTCGAGGTCCGTACAGCAGGCAATCCGAAAGGCTGGATTACCCTGGTTCGACGGACGGTTCAGGACCTTGACAAAAACTTGCCGCTGTTCGGTGTCAAAACGCAATCCGAACAGATTGCAGAGGCCACCTTCCAGGAACGCCTGTTTGCCAGCCTGACGAGTGTGTTCGGATTACTAGCCTTGCTATTGACGTGCATCGGTCTGTACGGAGTGATGGCTTACTCGGTTGTGCAAAGGACCAGGGAAATCGGCATTCGCATGGCGCTGGGGGCGGAGAAAAATGATGTTCTGAGGATGGTGATTGGGCAAGGGATCAAGCTGGCTTTGATTGGAGTGGCCATTGGCGTTGCCGGCGCGCTCGCGCTGACACGATTTCTGTCGAGCCTGCTCTTTGGCGTCAAGCCCACCGACCCGCTCACGTTTATCACAGTTTCAGTGGTCCTGATCGCCGTGGCGCTCGCGGCCTGTTACATTCCGGCCCGCCGCGCGGCTAAGGCCGATCCCATGGTGGCCTTGCGGTATGAGTAAGGCAGGGGTTAGGGATTGGTGATTGATGGTTAGCGATAAATTATGAGGCTGTCATAAAAGGAGAAGGCAAAAATGGGCAAGTCGATTGATCTGCTGCAGGGCACGCTTGACCTGTTGATTCTCAAAACGCTGGCGCTTGAACCCATGCACGGCTGGGGCATCGCCCAGCGCATCCAGCAAATCTCGAAGGACGTGCTGCAGGTGCAGCAGGGCTCGCTCTATCCGGCGCTCTATCGCATGGAGCAGCAGGGCTGGATTCGAGCGGAGTGGGGAGCCTCAGAAAACAACCGCCGGGCCAAATACTATCGCCTCACCGCGAGCGGCCGCAGGCAGCTTGAGCGCGAGACCTCAAACTGGACGCGCCTCTCCGCCGCCATCGCCCAGATTATCGAGACCGCCTGATGGCAGCCTTGCAGCCCGGTAGCGCAGACCGCCGGGTTTGCGGTCTGCGGGTTTTGATTTTGTAGGGGAGGGATCCGCCCTCCTGCTGATCTTACAGCGGCAGCACCCCCAATCGCGGGTAGCGAATTAACTCACCAGCCCTCGCCCTCTGGGAGAGGGTGGCCGCGCCAGCGGCCGGGTGAGGCCTTTGGAGGTCACGATGTTCAATCTGCGTGCATTGTTTCGCAAGAATCGGGCCGAGCAGGAAATGGATGATGAACTCCGTTTCCACCTGGAAAAGCAGACCGAGCAGAACGTCGCCCGTGGCATGAGCGCGCAAGAAGCGCGTTACGCAGCGCTGCGCCAGTTCGGCAACCTCGGCCAGGTGAAGGAGGAATGCCGTGACACCTGGGGCGCGCGCATGATCAGCGAGTTCGGCCAGGACCTCCGCTACGGCCTCCGCCAGCTTCGCCGGAATCCCGGATTCACGACAGTTGCGGTCCTAACGCTCGCCCTCGGCATTGGGGCGAACACAGCGATTTTTTCCGTCGTAGATGCCGTATTGCTGAGGTCACTTCCTTACAAGGACTCGGCGCATCTCGTCTGGACCGCCTTGCAAAACCCGAAATCGGATTTGCACTGGTCCGCTGTGCCCCATCCGACGTATTTCGCCTGGCGCGACAAGAATGATGTGTTTTCCGGAATTGCTGCTACGCATTTTACTGGGGAGTTCACGCTCACGGGAGCGGGCATTCCGGAAAGGATTCCGGGCAAGAGCGTGTCCGCGAATTTTTTCTCCGTGCTTGGCGTCGAACTGCTGCGCGGCCGAAGCTTTACCCCAGAAGAGGATCGTCGAGGAGGTTCGCGCGCGGCCATATTGAGCTACGGGCTTTGGCAGTCGCGCTATGCGGGCGATCCGGGAGTCCTCGGACGGCCGATTATGCTCGACGACAGGGACTATTCCGTAGTCGGAGTGCTTCCCGCGAGTTTCAAATTCCCAACCTCGGGCAGGCAGCCGCAGGTGTTCGTACCCCTCGCCGCGCCGAGTGATGCGAGTTCGGCCATTTGGTTTCTTGATGTCATCGCGAGACTGAAGCCAGGCGTGACGCTCGCTCAGGCAGAAGCCGACCTTTCAGTGATTGACAGCCGTACATTGCCGCTGCTTCCAAAATTTCTTGGCAGCTACACGCAAGAGGTCCATCTCCGCGTCGTTTCCCTGCATGATCAATTGACAGGCAGCGTCCGTGCCCCTCTCTGGACGCTGATGGCCGCAGTTGCATTCATTTTGCTGATTGCTTGCGCAAACATCGCGAACCTTCAACTCTCGCGGGGATCTGTCCGCGCTCGCGAATCTGTCCTGCGCTCCGCTCTCGGCGCCACACACTCTCGCCTCGCACGGCAACTTCTGACGGAAAGCATGCTTCTATCAGCCATGGGCGGATTCGTCGGGCTGCTCGGCGGATTTTGGGGCGTCGGGCTACTTCGTTCTTTCGTGCCCAGCGGCTTGCTAAACGTCCAAGACGTGCACGTCGACGCCGCCGCACTAGCTCTTACGATCGCTGTCTCTGCTTTGGCCGGCGTCATCTCCTATTTCGCCCCGATGTTGACTCTTTTCAGTCCAAACCTCAGCCTCACCATCCAAGCGGGCCGCGGGCAAGGCCCACGCTCACGGAAGAACGCATTCCGGCAAAATCTGCTCCCCCTCGTGGAAGTTGCGAGTGCCGTGGTTTTGCTGGTTGCTGCGGGTTTGCTGCTCAGGAGCTTTCTTCGCTTGACGGGCGTGAGCTACGGATTCGATTCCCACAATGTCCTGACCGCTCGAATTTTTCTTCCACTCGACAGGTACTCCACCGAACCACAGCAAGCGGCGTTTTCCTCGCAGCTTCTCGACCGCATCAGCGTTCTTCCCGGAGTTCGCGCCGCGAGCCTTGCCACCAGCCTTCCAAACACGCTGTCCATGAAAGTGCGCGTTGGAATCGAGGGCCGCCCGGCCCCCGCGTTGAACGATCCGGCGGCGTCCGTTCCGCTCGACTCGGTGGGCGGCGGGTATTTCCGCGCCCTCGGAATTCCAATCCTTTCGGGCCGTGGATTTGAAAACCGGGACGGGCCGAACACGGCAAAAGTCGCGGTTGTGAACCAGGAGTTCGTTCGACGCTTTTTCCCGCATAGCGAAAATCCTATCGGCCAGCGCATTCTTATCGCGGTTGGCACTTCCGACCAGACGGTGGTCTCGATCATCGGTGTGTCTGCCGCCATTCGGCGTGTTGGGCCCGGCGGCAACCCGCTGCCGCAAGTTTTCCTGCCCCTTACCCAATCGCCGAGCGACGAGATAACAGCCTTGCTCCATACCGCGTCCGATCCGCGTGCCGTTGTGCCTGCACTCCGCTCGCAGGTGTTGGTCATCGATAAGCAATTGCCGCTTGCCAACATTGCCACGATGGACGATTTGCTCGCCGGTGAAACTGCTGACCAGCATTTCGAGACGATGGCCGTCGGCTTGTTCGCAGCCCTGGCGTTGCTGCTCGCTGGCCTCGGAATCTACGGCGTGATCTCCTACATGGTCAGTCAGCGCACCAGTGAAATCGGCGTCCGCATGGCCCTCGGTGCACAGAGTGGAGACATTCTTTGGTTGATTTTGGGCCATGGAACAAAACTCGCTTTGATTGGCATGGCCATCGGCGTTGCCGGCGCGCTGACGCTGACGCGATTCCTCGCGAGCCAGCTCTACGGCATTACCCCCACCGACCCGCTCACGTTTATCACGGTTTCAGTGATTCTGATCGCCGTGGCGCTCGCGGCCTGCTACATCCCTGCCCGGCGCGCGGCCAAGGTCGATCCCATGGTGGCGCTGAGATATGAGTGAGGCAAGGGTTGGTGATTAGTGACAAGTGACGAGTCAGGGGCAATTACAAATTACGAGTTACGAATGGCTTTGCGGTCCTGGGTTCAGGATTCTGAGTTATGTAGCGTAAGGTCTGAAATTTGGAATCTGAACTTTGAGATTTCCAGCCTCTGGCGCAGGCCCTTGCGGCCTGTGGTTCTTGCTTAAGAGTGTGGTCAGTGATGAGTGGTTAGTGGACCGCAGCAACATAGTCGTGGAAAGAAGAAACGCTGGGCAAATCGAAGCGGGATCACCGCCGCGCTCGAGCGCTGGGGTCGAGCACACGCAGCTTTTTGAAGTAGGCGTGGTAAAAACCCCGGTCGCGGGTCAACAATCGGTCGGCCTGGCGAAGCGCGTGCGCGCCGATCAGGAAGTCTGCCGTGACACGCGATCTTGAGCCACCCCGCCGGCGGTACGCTGCCCATTGGTCGCCGGCCTCAAACGCAGAATCCTCGCCTAGTGCGCTGAACTCAATTTCCAGCTCACCCAGCGTGGTCCGGCAATCCGAAACCGAGGGAAAGCATGCAGCGATCTCCGCCCATACAACGTCGCATGCCACCACACGGCCTTCTGCAGCACAAGAACGGAGCGCGTTCCGTGAAGGTATTCCGAACTCGGGATCGTAGTTCAGGAAGTCCAACAAGACATTACTGTCAACGGCCGTGATCACTTCAGCGGACCCTCCCCTCGGAGCTCGTTGATAATGTCGTCAGTGCGCCGGCCGAGCTTGAGAATGCCAAAGTACTCGTCATAAGCGTCACGGGAAGGCTTTTTCGTCATGATGAGATGACCGCGCCGCTCGCTTACTTCGAGCACCTGCCCTTTCCTCAAGCCGAGTCGTTCCCGCAGCCGCTTGGGAATGGTTATCTGGCCTTTTTCGGACACAATGGTTTTCATACTCCTATTGTATGAATTCCTACCAATCAAGTCAACCGGGCTACCCCGTTCGCCGCGCCGCCAAGGGTGGTCCCATAGCAGCCTTCCGCTGCGAGTAGCGGCGCGTTTACCGCGCCATTTTTGATTTGCAACTGAAAACGCCGCCGGTAGTAGCAGTAATTGCAGCTTTGCGGCTACATCCGGCAATCGATGGCCCAAGCCCTGGCCGGTGACGTAAATTTGAGTGTGTAAAAGGGAGGAGGGTGTAAGTTGGTATCGCGGCAAGCGAGACCGAATCCTTAAAGAAGGAGACTTACACCCTGATGAGAAGAATAATCGAGTGGACGGAGCAGTTTCAACATTATGCGG
>DASTAW010000042.1 GCA_035712365.1 Terriglobia bacterium | reverse complement strand
CGGTCGCGGGAGGAACTGGTCGAACGGCTCATGGGTTTCATCAACGCCTATAACCAGGAGGCACAACCCTTTCAGTGGACTTATACAGGCGATCCCCTCGCCGCCTGATTAAGTCAATGCAATTTAAGAACGCAACACTAGCTATCGGAGACGATCAGGTCCCGGTCAAGCTTCCTCTCCCATGTCCGGATTGGGAATTGGCTCTCGCAATTCCAGACGGGCCCTGCGGGCAATGATCGATCCCGCAAAGCTGCGGATGCGATGGTTGTATGCGCTGACAAGTTCGTTGAAGAATGCCTGCTGCTCCTCGATGCCGCGTTCCAAATCAGCATTCTGCTTCCTGATTTTGGTGAAGTTGTTGTTTGACTTCAGCCCCGGATAATCCGCGGCGACTTTGAAGATTGTTTCCATCGCGCCTGCCATGGCGAAATCGGCCAGCGATTTCTCCTGCATGGTCCGCGCCTTGAGGTAATCCCTCCGCGCCCGGGTGATGGGTTCAAAAGCCTCATGGTCCTGCGGCATGTAACCGCGGCATGTTCCCAGCAGCTTGGGGATTTCGTCATTGCGCTGCTTCAGCAGTGAGTCGATGCCCGCCCAGGCCTTATCCAGGTCGATCCTCAGCCGCAACAGGCTGCGCCGCATTCGGGAAAAATATACTTGAATTCCGAGAACGATAAGGACGACCACCAGCACTGCAACCCATAACCAGGCGCCGTTAATCAAGGAGATCTCCTCCTGCCAATCCGCTTATTAAATCTGCCGGTGCCGCCTCGCCTCATTTTGCCGGGTACCGGCGATACTGTTCTTCAAGGACGCGCCCGCTTGCCCGCAAGCCAGCCGCAGAACTCCGGCCCGGCACGCTGCGCGCGAACACACGAGACCATGGCTACTCCGCGGGGTAGGGACACTGAATTTAAGTTATCACAGTTTGCGTGAAAGAAAGCCGACGGGAAACAGCATGGGAAGCGCCGGACCGCACAGACGGTCCTTTGCGGTAAGCCCGGACAGAGGCTGTTCGCCGCCCGGTCGCGGCCGCCGTTGCTTCCAGAGTAGAAATGTGAGTGTCGCGATCAGTCTTGGGGCGGCGGCTGGGGAATCGCTTCGCCGTCCTTTCGCGGGTCTGACGCGCCGTAGTTTACTTCCTCGGCCGAATTGTGAAGGACCGCCTGTCCGCCGCCGACCCACTCCGCAAACGGTCCCGCGACTCGCAAGTCATATCCCAGCACGGAAAGTCCGGTCAATGTTTGTTTCGGAACGCGGCTTTCAATAATGTAGCTGCAGCCGCCCCGGCCGAATTGGTTAAAGCGCGGCGCCTCGAGCGCCTGCTGAATGTTCATGCCGTAATCAACAATGTCTGAAACGAACTGGGCGTGGGCCAGCGGCTGGTTGCCTCCGCGCATGATGCCGAACCCGATATGAACGTCGCCGCGTTCCATGAACGCCGGGATGATCGTGTGGAAGGGCCGTTTGTGGGGAGCGAGGACGTCAGGGCTCCCGGGCTTCAGCGTGAATCCGGTGGCGCGATTCTGCAGGATGAAGCCGTAGCCGCGCACAGCAACTCCCGATCCGAATGCACCGGCCAGGCTCTGGATCAGGGAAACAATGTTTCCATCGCGATCGACCACGGTCAGATAGCTGGTGTCCCTCCCAGGGTGAAGGGCGCCGACGGCAGTGTTGGGGTCCGCGCCGGGCGGCGTGCCCGCCTGGAAATCGCATTTCGCCTCATTGGGATCAATCAGGCCGGCGCGAGCTTTGGCGTAATCCAGCGAGAGCATTCCCTCGACGGGCACCTTGGCGAAACGGGGATCGCCGACGTAACGGTGCAGGTCCGCATAAGCCAATTGTTGCGCCTGCATCTCAATGTGAAACCGCTGGGTGCTTTCGGGTCCGTAAGTCGAAAGCGGGAACTGCCCCATGATGTTCAACATCATCAGCGCGGCGATACCCTGCGAGTTGGGAGGGATTTCAAAGACCTTCCAGCCGCGGTAGTCGGTTTGAAGCGGGTCAACCCACTCCGCCTTGTACTCGCTCAGGTCCTGCGCGCTGATGACACCGCCGAGTTCCTGCGATGTTTTCACAATCGCCTGGGCGATGCCGCCCTCGTAGAATGCGCGTTCGCCCTCGTTGGCGACCAGTTCGAGCGCCTTGGCGTAATCGGGATTGCGGAAGATTTCGCCGAGTTTAAGCGGCTGTCCTCCGGGAAGAAAGACGCGCACCGCTTCCGGATCCTTGCGCAGCGTGTTGGCGTATGCCGGCCAGTACATGCTGTTCCACTGCGCAATGGGGAAGCCGTGCGTGGCGTAATAGATGGCCGGCTTGAAGAGCTCTTTCCAGGGAAGCTTGCCGAATTTCTGGTGAAGCTCCCACCAGCCCATCACACAGCCCGGGACGGTAACAGACAGCATGCCGGTACCTGGAATATGATTGAGGCCTTTGGACTGGAGGTATGAGAGCGTCAGCCCCTCCGGAGCCCAGCCGCTCGAATTCAGGCCACTGACCTTGCCGCTCTTTGCGTCATATTCGATGGCAAACAGGTCGCCGCCCATGCCGTTCATCATGGGCTGCATCAATCCCATCGCGGCGCTCGTGGCAATGGCCGCGTCAGCCGCCGAACCGCCTTCGGCGAGGATTGCAGCGCCTGCCTGCGCGGCCAGGGGCTGTTCCGCGGCAGCGATGCCGAGTTGTGTCGTAATCATGGAACGCCCCTGCGACCAGGTCATTATTCTTTCAGACCGCAGCAGCGGAACGGCAATGCCTGCGCAAACTGCAAAGGCCAGCAGAATCAGCAATCCTCGCTTCATGTGTTCCCTCCCTAAATGGTTCGCCCGCGGCACGCTCTCTTTCTCCTGAGTCCGTGCGCCGCGAGTTTTTGCGTGTGATTAATCGTCGGGAATATTTTGCCTTGAGGCATGCCCTGCGGGTAGCGGAAAAAGCGGAACTTCTGGCGGGCAGAAACCTCGCAGTCCCTGCCCGCGCTGTTAATGGACCGTTTCAAGCCGTGACTGACCTCATCACGGCAGGTCAGGTCAGGCGCCGGTACACCCTGGGGTGGGCCGGCCTGACGTGTCAGAAATCTATCTGCGCTCCGATCTGGAAAATCCTCTCGCCGAACGCGTCGGTGATTTGCCCGAAGCCGCCACCGCAAACACCATCGCCAGGTCCGGTTTTTATCGAACAGCTCGTGCTCGGATTACTCCAGTGAGGAGTGTTGGAAAGGTTCAGCGCCTCGAACCGCAGCGCCAGGTTATACCGTTCCGCAAATTTGAAATTGCGGAAAACGCTGAAGTCGAGTTGTGTAAGGCCCGGCCCGCGCAGCCAGGAAAGGCCGCGCCCTGCCGTACCCAATCGTACCTCCTTGGTCGGCACGAAGGCAGTTGTATTAAACCACAGTTGGTCCGGCCCGGTTTCCTTGAGCATATTGAGCCCGCCAGCGTTATCGGGAACCTGGCTGGTGGCCGGAGTGTTGAGGAACGAGCTGCTCTGAGTGACGGTCAACGGACTTCCGGAAAGCCCAGTAAATATACCGTTGGTCTGCCACCCTCCGAGGATGTATCTGGCTGGCCCGCTGGTGGCCCACCTCTGGCCCGCCCCGAATGGCAGATGATAGACGAACGCCATTTTCAGCACATGGGTGTGGTCAAAGGCTGGCGCTCCACGATTGAACGGCTGGCATCCCTGCGGCAGGGCCGAGGATGGAGGACAGTTGAACCGCAGTCCGCTGTTGGACGATGAAGCTGCCTCGTCATCTTGATACGCGATTACTTTCGAATAAGTGTAGGCCCCTTGCAGGAACAGGCCGGTCGAAACCCTCCGGTAAATCGAAACCTGCAGGGAGTTGTAGTGGGAGTCCAGGTATCCCTGGCCTTGCAGGGTCTTGATGTTTCGGCCGAAGACGGAAAGAGGCTGTCCGGAGCCTCCGGTGCCAAGGGGCGCCGCGTTGATGTCCCGGAAATTGAATTCATGCACAAGGTGGTTGCCCACGTAGCCGGCGTTCAGCAGAATCGAGCCGGGAAGCTTTCTCTCGACCGTGAAATTCCACGACTCCACATATCCGCGATGGTACTCGCCGGGGCCCAGGCTGCCGATTACCACGTTGCCAGGTGGAACCAGCACTCCCGATGCGAATCCTGTCGGGCCCTGGATGAGCGGCACGCCATCAGCCAATCCCGGAATTGCATTCGCTGTGTTGTTTCCGAGATTAAAGCTTGAATAGGGAAGGAAACGCGTGACGTGGCTGTTGCCTGCGACAAAGTTGTCCGCGGCGATGGTATACGGGAAGAACCCGCGCAAGGGCCTCTCGAGAGGCAGCGTGTCATAGGTGATTCCGAAAGCGCTGCGGACCACTGTCTTGTCGTTGAGCTGGTAAGCCAGCCCCAGGCGCGGAGCAAAAAGCTTCTTGCTGCTGGTTACCGCGAGGGCCGTGTTGCTGAGGTGAGTATCGTTACCTCCCAGTCCGCCCAGAACCAGTTGATTGGTTTTTGGATCATACACCTCGAACTTGCTGGCGCCGTCGCGGGTGATGAGCGGGAAGTATTCCCAACGGAGTCCCAGTGTCGCTGTGAGCTTTTGTGTTACCCGGTAGGTGTCTCCGATGTAGAGGGCCTCCTGCCAGTCCTTGTTGGTGAGCTTGATGAACTGCTGGCCGTTCTGGACTTCATTCGCCAGGCCGAGGTTGAATTCAGCGATAGCGTTCCAGGGCGCGGAGTTGAAGCCAACCGGGGCTCCGGTGTTGTCGTAGAGCTGGGGTTGTTTTCCGGTGCCCAGCGCGTCCGTCGCCAGATTGAGGAACGTGTTATCGCTTGACGTAAAGATGTTTCCGCGCACGCAGCAGAGGATCTCCGGCTGCCATTGGTTCAGGTGATTGTGCGCGGCATCGAATCCAAACACAATCGAGTGCTTCCCCTTGATCCAGGTCGCGTTTTCATCCAGCGTTAACTGCCAGTCATTTCGCCACATGGGTTCCCATGACTGGTTGGTTCCGAGTGTTGTGAATCCGCCGCCGAGGGTAATGCCAGGCATGCCACTGTAACGCGGATCATCGAGCGGTGTGTTGCTGTTGATCAGGCCGAGAACGGTCTGGCCAAACTCCTTGCCGAAATCCGGCAACTGATTATGCTCCCCCATGCGGGTGAAGCCGACGTGTCCCGTGAGCACGAGGTCCGGCTTGGCGGTCCAGGTGTGCCCAATGGTCACTGTCTGAGCTGTATCATGGGTGAGCCCGGTGCCGCCACCCTGCCCCGCGACGCCATAATCACTGCCATCGTTGAGGATAGCTTTCTGCAACGTGTACTTGGCCCATACCGACTGGCGGTCGCTGATGTTGTAGTCAACTTTTCCAGTGTAGATGTTCCGGTCCCAGCTTGAATTTCTCAGCCGGATGTCATTCTGGGCCGTGTTTTCAGTGAAGGGCTGTCCGAGCGTGTTGTTCGGAGTATAAGGGGCCATCAGTTGCCAGAAGTTTGAAGCTCCCGCATACATGCGCGCGGCAGGAATCATGTTCAAGGCGCCGCCGGACGAAAAGACCTGACGGCCCTGGCCAGTCAGCGGATTGCCGGTCGTGGGGTCAAAAACCATTCCTTGCTGCAACTGAACCGTTGCGCCTTCCGTGGTTTGCACCATCTCCGGAACAGGTGCGGCGCAGTTGCCGTTGGCATCGGGGGCGACGGCGCAATTATAAACGTTAGCGCCGAGATACGCAGAGTAGTCGCCGTTCCGCATGTCCGTGGGCGGAATCAGGCCCGTATCGGCGGCGTTCTGGCGCTGGTAATATCCATCCCAGTTGCCGAAGAAGAACATCTTATTCTTGATAATCGGCCCTCCCACAGACACGCCGTCGTTGTTCCGAATGTCTTTGGGCTTGGAGCCGGAGGTATGGACCAGCGCGTTTTGCGCATTCAGCGCCTGGTCGGTGTGGTATCCGTAAAGGTTTCCATGGAACTGGTTCGTCCCGGACTTGGTAATCACGTCCGTGGCCGCGCCGGCCGTCAGTCCTTTTTGGACGTTGAAGTTGGAAGTCTGTACGTTGACTTCCTGCACGGTTGCCGCCGGCGGCACCACCACCATGTGGTCCGGCAGCCACAGAAACACGTTGGTGGCGCCGTCTACCCGCGAAGTATTGATGTGCTGCGGCAGGCCGTTCGAATTGATGGCGAGCGAACGGTCCGGAGCGTCAGCAAGCGAATTGGGGTAGTTGTTTTGAATGGCTGACAGCGAAACAACGCCTGGAGCCAGAAGTTCGACGCTCTGGAAGTTGTGGTAGACATTCAGCGGCAGGTTCTCGACCGCATAGCTGCTGATGGTTGTATGGACGTCGGTCGTCTGCGTTTGAAGCGATACGGTAGAACCGGCTACCGTGACTTCCTGAGTGACAGCGCCAACCGATAATTGCACGTCCTGCTGGTTGGTTGAACCCACGCTGACAGCAACGCCGGTATGCTTAACAGGTTTGAAGCCCTGCGCCGTAATGCTGAGCGTATAGGTCCCGGCAGGGAGGTCCGTGATGTGGTAGTCACCGGCAGATGCAGTAGAAGCATTGCGGGTGAAACCGGTGTTGTCATTCACAATTGTAATGGCTGCCCCCGGCACCACGGCACCCGTTTGGTCGGTAACGGTTCCAGCGACTGAGCCGTATAGAACCTGAGCATTCACCCGTTCCGCCGAGATGGACCCAAAGGTGGCGGCCACGAGGAGCCATAACGTGAGTTTAAAAACAGACTGAAACCTCATACTGCGCTACCTCCGCCTTCCTGATATTGGAGATAAACCTTAGACTGACGAAGGGTTTGGGCGACAAAGGAAATAAGCCGACCCCAACCGTAGACTTGCAATAAAATTGAATCTCCCCAACCTGCTGGGATATTAATTGCACACGATGAGAAGAATGTCAATGAATACTTTCGGTCGTTGTCGATTTTGCGAAAACTACCGATGAATCGGAAGCTTTCGGCGATCCTGTGGAACCGTTCTCGAAAAGAAAGGAAGTTTTGGGCGGAGAATGTGTTTTGTGAGGATATGTGCCAAAAGGAGGCACCGTTTCCGACACCGACCGTCCGGCTCTCCGGTATGATATGTAACGGGCGGAAGGCCATGCCGCCGGGCCCCCGGCGCATGCTGCCGCACGAAATCATGGGTGTCTGCTGCTTCCGCCAATGGGGGCTCATGTCACGCTTTCGCATTCTGGAGCACACAGCCGACGTTGGCTTTGAAGCTTTCGGCCTCACGCTCGCCGAGGTGTTTGAGAACGCGGCCCTGGCGCTGGCGTACCTGATTGCGGAACCGACCGCGGTTGAGCCACGGGAAGAGGTCAGCATTGAAGTTAAGGGCACGGATGCGCCCGATCTTCTGGTAAACTGGCTTAGTGAAGTCCTTTTCCAGCATGACGCCGATCGCTGGTTATTCCGCGATTTCAGAGTTGTGAGTCTTGACGAGCATGCCGTCACAGGCATAGCCTGGGGCGAGAAAATAGACCCGGCACGGCACCTGACTAACCTGATGGTCAAAGCGGTCACCTATCATCAACTAAGCCTGCAACAAACGGCAGGCGGGTGGCGCGCGCAGGTTTATGTGGATATTTGAGATGCAACACCAGGGTCCGGCAAGTTCGCCGGCTTCTCAAAATAAACCCAGAGGACGCTCCTGGTCCTGCAGCCACTCGGGTTGGGTCTTCTCCTTTTCCGGCTTTCTCAGTTTAATCGCCGCGCTGTTCGTTTTCGCCATGCCGCGGATGGGTTTGGCCGCAGATGACAGCTACTATGACATCCAGGAAGTCAAGCCGAACGTTTTCGTCTGGGTCGCGAAGGATATCCTTAATCAGGAAGGTGATCCGCAGTTCAACCGCGCCGGCAATGCAGGCTTTGTCATCACGCCCGAAGGCGTGGTTGTCATTAACACCACCAACAGCCCCTTCAATGCCCGCACCCTGTTGTATGAAATTCGCAAGCGAACCGACCAGCCTGTCCGCTACGTTATCAATACAGGCGCTTCGCCTGACGTGATGCTGGGGAACGAATCGTTTGAGGATTTCCAACCTTCTATCCTTTCCACGCCCCGGGCCGCCCAGGAGATGCGTGATTACAAGAATGGATTTCCCGCCCGCATCGAAGGCAACTGGAAGATCGCGGCCAGCATGCGCGGCGTCCATCCGCTTCCACCCACCGGGACGTTCGAAAAGGAGGACACCATCAAGGTGGGCGGGCAGGAGATCAGATTGCTCAACCTGGGTGACAACGCCTCGCCGGGCGACGCCGCGGTTTATCTGCCGGGTTCGAAGGTGCTTTTTCTCGGTAACATTTTTGAAAACGAATACATCCCCCGCATCAGTTCCTCCAACATGGAGCACTGGATCGACACGCTGCGCAAAGTCGAGTCGTGGAGCGTTGATGTGTACGTTCCGGGGCACGGCCAGCCCGCCGGGAGGGCCAGGGTGCAGCAATTCCGCGGCTTCCTCGAATGGCTTTACGGGAGCGTGCGCTCAGGGATGCACGGCGGCAAGAGCCTGGGGCAACTTCAGGCCGAACTGGTGCCGTTCCCAAACCTGCACTGGCACGCGACTGAACTTGAGCCCGAGGCCGTCGCGGGCGTCTTCCGCATGCTGGCCAGGAAGGAAAATCAAACTTCGTCATTCGTTCAAACGCCAGATCCATAAACTTCTCAAGGAGACATTTCATGAACAATCCACGACGAGCTTTCCTCGCCGCGCTTCCTGCCCTCGTGGCCACCGGCGCGCTGGCGGCCGAAAAGAATTATCTGCCCTCAAAGGTTTATGAATTTTCCCAACTGCCGGCGCACCACGGCAAGACGAACACTTCCCGTCCAGTGCTCGACGGCCTCACCCATGAAAATTGCCGGCTGGAAATTCACGAGTCTGACCTTGCCCCCGGCGCCATGCCCCATCCGCCCCACCACCACTCGCATGAGGAGATGTTCCTCATTCGCCAGGGCACGCTGGAGGTTACCATCAGCGGAAAGTCCATCAAGGCGGGGCCGGGCTCAGTGGCTTATATCTCTTCCAACGACGTTCACGGCATCCGTAACGCGGGCGAAGGCCACGCCCAATACTTCGTGCTGGCCATCCACCGGCCCGGCGACAAGGAAAGCTGACAGGTGACCGACTGGAAAGAACACGGCATCAAGGTTGTGCGGGGGAACGATCTCGACCCCAACACGCCGCAGACGCCCGGCATGACCCGCGAAGCGGCCATTACCCGCGCCCGCACGGGAGCCAGCAAGCTTTGGGCGGGAACGGTGGTGGTGGGGCCGGCGGTGCGCTCGGGCGCGCACCACCACGGTGAACTCGAAACCGTCATCTACATCGTGCGCGGCCATGCGCGGTTTCGCTGGGGAGACCATCTCGAACACGTTGCCGATGCCGGCCCCGGCGATTTCGTCTACGTGCCGCCGTTCGTTCCGCACCAGGAGATGAATGCGCGCTCCGACCAGCCCGTCGAAGGCGTTGTGGTCCGCAGCGGCCAGGAACCCATCGTGGTGAACCTCGATATCTCGAGCCCCGAACCCGGCACGTCCGACGCCAGGACCGATCCCTTCCACTCGCGGGAGTAGCGCCGGGCTTCAACCCGGCAGGAGAAAGGGCCTAGCCATGCACAAGTACGAGGTCATCATTTACTGGAGCAACGAGGACCAGGTTTTTGTCGTAGAGGTGCCGGAGTTGCCGGGATGCATGGCCCACGGCGACACGCAGGAGATGGCACTAGCTCACGCCAACGAAGCCATTCAACTGTGGATTGATACCGCCAAAGAATTTGGTCACGCTGTTCCCGAACCCAAAGGGGAACGCCTAATGCTGCCGTGATCTGTACTCGCGGCGCCTTTCAGGGCTTAACAACTCTCAGGTTGTTTTTTACTGAGAAGACTCCGGAGACGCCTTTGGCGCGGATGTTCGCCATGTTCTTGTCTGTTTCGTTATCCACCACGCCTTCGAGGGTCACGTTGCCGTTCTTGACGATGATGCGGATGGGTTTCTGGACGGACAGAGCATACCGCTGCAATGCCGTATACCCGTAGATGGCGCGGAAAAGCCTGATCCGCAACCCGTCGTCCATGCTGGACAGCGGCAGGACTTCAATCTGGTTATCAACTTTCTCCACGCCTTCAATGCGCTTCACCACGTTTCCCGCGGAACTCTTCACGGTAGGTCTCGTCACCGCTCCCATCAGCGTGACGTTGTAACCTTGTACCTTGTACATGATGTTGTCAAATACGTTGTAGTAGGGAAGCATCAGGATTTCGTGGCGAACGTCATCGCTGATTCGCTGCTCAGCTCGAGCGGGAACAGGCCGTTGGGCAAACAGCGTGAGAGGAGTTGCGAGGATGGTAACGAAAAAGGGTACAACGAGAAACCGACGCATAGCAGGCCCTCCATTCCTTGAGTAGTCAGTTCGGCCTTGCCCGTAAACTGAAGCCTGATACCCAACGGTCGGACGAACCAACCCGGATTTATTTTCTGGAATTGTCCCGGTATTCAGTTTATACGTTGCAAGATTTGAAAGCAACTCGCTCCGTGGGATGCGAGCTCAGAATTAGCTGAAACGGTGTCGATAACCGCGAGTTTGCGGTCGCGCAAAACGCGCCTCGCATCTCCAGTTTCAGGCGGCGCGAAGGGGTCCGCCAGAAATATTGGCTCTTGTAGCGCCCACCTTCAGGTGGGCACGTGCCGACCCCGCCCCGACGGGGCCGGCGCTACGTGGGAAACCCATTTCTTTGACGCAGCACGCTAGCTTTCCAGCGCCTGGCGGCAGTAGGCGTAGCACTTTTTCATTTCGGCGACGGTATCCATTCCCTTCTTGCCGTACTCGTACTCGATGTTGGCGGGAATTTTCCAGTGGTTGTCGCGCAGCAGGTGGAGCACCGCCGTGATGGGCGTTTCGCCTTCGCCGAAGGGCAGGTTGTCGCCATGGTTCTTTTTGCGGTCTTTGATGTGGAGGGTCACCATTTTCTGATGATATCGGCGAAGGAAGCTGACGGCGTCCTGGTTGGCGGCCGTGAAGTGTCCGATGTCGAGATTGATGCCGAGGTAGGGCGAAGCTCCCTCGAGCGCGCGCTCGAAGCTCGCGGCGGTGGAGAACTCGTCAGGGTCCCGCGTGTCGTCGTGGCCGTGGAAGCCCACCGTGATTTTGTATTTCTGGGCCAGCAGGTCAACCTGGTGCGCCAGGCTCACGTTGGAGGACGCGGTGATGTATTTCACTCCCAGTGCGCGGGCCATCTGGAATCCCCGGTCCATTTCCTCCTGCGTAAAGCCTTTGCGGAAGCTGTAGTTGTAAGCGTAAAGGTCGATTCCGGCGTTGTCGAATTTCTGGCGCACCTCATGGAAGTGGCCCATCGGGACGGTCAGCCGCCACTTTCGCAGCGCCTCGCGCCCCAGATGGGCGGGTTCAACGTGGCCCTGGTAAAGCTCGCATTCGCTCAGCCCCACCGCCAGGTAACCCTGGATGGCGGCATCGAGCGGCCGGTCGCGAAAAGAATAACTCTGCGCTCCAATCGTCACTCCGCGCACCACGGAATCAACCTTCGGCGCGGCAAAGCTCGATGTCTTTGCCAGCAGCACGCCCGCCGTCCCAGCAACAAGAATTTTCCCAGCATCACGCCGTGAAATTGGCGCCATAAGTCCTCCTCCGTTATCAGCTATGAAAAGCCGCTCCAGTATAGAGGCGACTGTGCCCGCGCGCAATAGGCGCTGGTTCGAAAACGTCCCAAAATGGACTGGGCGGAGGCAGACCTTCCGCACGAGGGCCGGGAGAGAAAAATTTCTCGATGGCAGTGTAGAGACGACACTAATGTTTGCAATGGCCGTACTATTTGGGAGTCGTCGCAATGGGACGAACTGTTGTAGTAAAAGGGGTTTCAAACCGGGCAATACTTCGGCAGTTTAAGTGCGGGGAAAACATTATCCCCTTATCGAAAGGAGCTAAGGCTTTGAAAAAACTCACTGCAATGCTTTTCACCTTGATGGTAGCCGTCGCAATGACCATGCCTGCGTTCGCTGCAGGCCAGCAGACTCAGGGCGACGAAAACGCCCCGGCCCAGAGCCAAACAACCCCGAAGAAACATAAGAAGACCAAGAAGAAGAAGAGTTCCAAAAAGCATCACAAGGGTAGTACGAGCTCGACGACAACCCCGCCTCCCCAGTAAGCGAGCCAACAGAAGCAAATCTGGTTCCGGCCCGTCTATGCCGGGATCCCGAGCAGCCCCCGTGGGTAACGCCGCGGGGGCCCTGCCCGTAACCTCCGTAGCCTCCACCTAGCCTTGCACTTGATTAGACGCCAAAGCTTCGTCAGAAAAACGGAAACCTGGCCGTAGCTTGACAGGAGCCGGGCTCTTCTCGTGTGCGACTGTGCAATGCGGACCGGGTCGTGTACGATGGATGAGACCTGCCCACTTGAGGCGCCTGGCCAATTCAGGAGAATCCAAGGCTGTCTGCTATGGTGCGATGTGATTGACGTCCGCGAGGAAATTGCAAACGCCCAGGTGGGACCTTACCACCGGCTGATCGCGGTGCTCATTGGCCTGGCCGTTTTCTTCGACGGCTATGACACTTTCAGCCCGGCCTACGTTATTCATTATGTCCTGAAGCCGTGGCGACTGGCCCCCAGTCACGCCGGGTTGCTGGTTTCGAGCGGGCTGGTAGGCTTCATGTTCGGCTCGCTTGCGCAAGGCAGGTTTTCTGACCGTTATGGCCGCCGCGCGACGCTGCTGGGGGCGCTGTGGATCGCAACCATTTTCAGCCTCTGCACGGCCGTGTTCGCGCACTCCTTCGAGACCTTCTGCGCCCTTCGCGTACTGACCGGTATCGGTCTCGGTGCGCTGCTGCCCATCGGCGTAACTTACCTCACGGAGTTTGCGCCCCGCCGCACGCTCCACACCTTTACCACCTGGGGTTGGGCGCTTGGTTGGGCTGTCGGAGGCGTGGTGGCGTCGGGCGTCGGCGTTTTCCTGACCCCATCTTTCGGATGGCAGGCGCTCTATTACGCCGCCTCACTCTCCATAGTATTGGTTGTGGCCTGCCACCTCGCGCTTCCCGAGAGCCTCCAGTTTGCGGCCATGCGTGGCCGCGTGCGCGACCTTCCTGCCGTCCTCAGCCGCCTGAATCCCTCCCGAGCTGCCGCTTACAGCAGTTCCGAAGCGCGATTCATTTTCCCGGAGGCGCACGATCGCTCGGCATCGTTGGCTTTACTCCTGTCGAGCAACAACCGCCGCACCACTCTGGCGGTTTGGTGCACAGCATTCTTCATTTTGTTCAGTATCTTCGGGCTGACGAGTTGGATTCCCACGGCCATGATGGAGCGCGGTGAAACTTTTGCGGTGAGCTTCGGTTTCGGAGCGTTGATCCAGGTGATGGGATTCGTGGGCTCGCTGCTGTGTGGCCTGCTCGCCGAGCGCACCGGCAGGGACCGCAATTTCCTATTTGTCTGGTGGCTGGGAGGCGCGCTCGCGGTCCTGGCGCTTGCCTGTGTCAACCATCACGTCCTCAACATCTTTTTCGTAGCGGCTGGAGGGTTCTGCATTCTGGGTGGAATGAATATTCTGAACAGTTTCACAGCCGCGTCTTATGATACCGAAGTGCGAGGGACTGCGGTGGGCACAATGCTCGGAGTCGGGCGGCTGGGCGCTATCCTCGGTCCTTATCTGACCGGCTGGCTTCAGCAAATCTATCCTGGTTCGATGGCCTTGTTCGGCGCCATCAGCCTGGCCGTGGCTCTGGGCGCATGCTCAGTCATGGTTGCGCGGCCCCGACACCCGCAATTGGTTTCCGGCCATGGCATGGAACCGGCGGTCACAGGCTGATGCCCATCAAAGTGGTTTTTCGGCCGCGCTCAGAGGCGACCCTGAAGTCGCGCCCTCTTGTGGCCCGAGGTTTCGCATAATGCCCGGAGATCGTAGCAGCCTCCGAGCCGAGTGCGGGGGCGGGAGCATAAGGTTGTTGGCTGGCCGCCCCGGCGGGAAGAGGCTTAGCGGCGCCAACCGCGGCCGCTGCGGAAGTTGAAGACGAAGCCGGGTGCATAGTACGGACGTCCCCAGCCCCAGTAGGGTGAGTAGTAACCCGGCCCGACATAGTAGCCCCCCATCGGATATCCATAGGGCGGACGAGGCGGATAGGCCCGGCCAGGCCGCTGCTGCAAGGCATTCTGCGGATAGTCCTGCTGGGTCACGGGACGGAAGGCCGCCTGCGCCTGTGCTGTGGAGATGTCCGCCGAAGTTTCCAGGCGGAAGGTCAGCAGCGCTTCAGGCGGAATCACCGTAGGCCGTCCGCGGGTCAACAGGACTCCGGCAACGCCTGCTGCCGCGCCGATCCCCGCGCCGATGGCTGCGCCTTCTCCCGCTCCGGCGATTGCGCCAATCACGGCGCCGGCGCCGGTTGTAGTTCCGATGGCCGACGCGTCACGCCCCCTGGTGGTGCCGCCGGACGCCTGGACGAACTGGGTCTGCACAGGCAGTTGCTGACCGTCCACCAGCGTCAATCTCGTCAAGGCGATTTGCAGTTTCGAGGTCCCTTTAACGCGCCCGCCCTTCACCGCATTCAAAACCCTGCCCTCGATAGTCTGGCCGCGCCGCGCTACCACCCAGCCGTTTACAACCACAGGCTGTTCAAGCGTGGCCGTAAAGGCATCGCCCGACTTGTTGCGGTTGGTCGAGATCCCCTGATTGAGCCGTACCGATATCATTGTTCCGGAGGACAGGTGCAGGCTGGCGGGGACGGTCTGCTGCTGAGCATCGCCACCGAACGAGTGCGTCTGCGCCGCCGGTTGTGGAGGCACATCTGCCGTCTGCGGAGGCTCATCTGCCGCCTGCGGAGGTTCATCTGCTGCCTGCGGAGGCGCAGACTGCGAAGACTCCACGTCGGCGGGAGGTGTTGAGGCCGATTCGTTCACGCTGAGGCTGTCAATGACTTTCACCACGCCGGGTTCCATGCTGGCGATGTGGTCAACCGCGGACTGCTGGTCCTGCGTCTCGACCGTGCCGGTCAGCGTGACAACCCCGTTCTGGGTTGACACCTGGATGTCCTGCATCTTGAGCGACGGGTCCTGGAAAAGCTTGGCCTGGATGGATGTGGTGATTGCAATGTCATCTCTGCCTTGCGTCTCCTGCGGGCTGGCCAGCAACAGGCCGGAACTCAGCAGAAAAAGCCCGCTGAGCAGGGTGAGCATCCCCTTAATTTCGTATTTGCGCATCTTGATCCCCCTTTGGCAGCCGGAATCCTTCCACGAGATTGTGCTGCTTCCTGCTTCTCCTGTCACCTCTGATGGCTACCTTTCGACCAACTCGCCCTCCTCCACTTCCCTCAGAAGCTCTAAATAGCACGTGAGTTTCCAATGTCATGAAAATTTTACGTAAACCCTTTAGGCAGGCGACTGAAAAGCACGTAGCGGCGGCTTTATGTCGCCAGCCATGTATTACAAATACTGGACTTATGGCGAGGTAAACTCGCCGCTACTAAGCCTCCCAACAGTTTTCTTGGCAGTCAGTTAGCCATCGCTAGAGTCAAAACAGGCACGCCGACCGGCCTCAGCAGGGCAATGA
This sequence comes from Terriglobia bacterium, assembly GCA_035712365.1. NCBI lineage: Bacteria > Pseudomonadati > Acidobacteriota > Terriglobia > Terriglobia bacterium. Next base: position 6,105 of record DASTAW010000042.1, on the reverse strand, counting down.
CAGACAAGTGCTTGAGATACTGAAGCTTACGGCAACACGGTACACTTTAACGTCGGTGTTGGAGGTGAATGTCTCCGCCATGCCCCGAAAAGCCCTCGCCCGCCTAGGCTTCTTCAGCCGTACTCTTTCGATTACACCCCTTGCGCGACAGACGCTTCCAGGTTGTATCAACCCGGCTGGGGCCGGAAAGTTGCGTCCGGCAATCTGGCCGGAACGGGTTGGGCCATATGAATTTACAGGCCCAAAGCCGCCTTTACGGCCGTGGTAGAATTGGCGCCATGAAAACTCCGAACCTGCCCTCATTATGGGAAGAACATACGAAACATGAATTTGTGACGCGAGACACGGAAGCCACCTTGGCGACCATGGTGGAAGACGCTCATGTCAACCACGTGCCGGTGATGACCGGGGGACAGGGCAAGGCCGCCTTGCGGGATTTCTATTCGCGCGACTTCATCCCTGGCATGCCGCCCGACACGACATTAACGCCCGTGTCGAGGACCGTTGGCGAGGATCAGCTTGTGGACGAAATGATTTTTTCGTTCACCCACACTCAGGAAATGCCCTGGATGCTTCCCGGCGTTCCTCCAACCAACCGCCATGTTGAGGTGCCCCTGGTGGTTATCGTTCACTTTCGCGAAGGCAAGCTGGCCCACGAGCACATCTACTGGGACCAGGCTTCCGTGCTGAAGCAAATCGGGCTTCTGACGGACCCGAAGTTGCCGGCGTTCGGAGCGGAGACGGCCCGCAAGGTGCTGAACCCCTGATCGAATTGATTTGTGGCACAGGCGCTCTCGCCTGTGCTGAGGTCAAAAGACACGGCCAGAGTGGCCGTGCCACAATATGGGCCCGGCCGCAACTCTTTGGCGGATCGTGTGTTATATCTGGTGTGGGCGCGATGGTGGTTGACTCGGATCTCGACTTGATGTTGCGGGTTCGCCAGGGCGATGCCGCTTCATTCGACGAACTCCTCCGGCGCTATCGCCTGCCCTTGGTCAAATACTTTTGCAGGATGGTCCGCGACCAGGCCCTGGCGGAAGACCTGGCACAGGAGGCCTTTCTCCGCGTCTACAAGGCACGCCATCGCTATCGTCCGGACGCGCGCTTTACCACCTGGCTCTACCGGATTGCCACCAACCTCGCCCTCAACGCCATTCGGAACGCGAGGGGGCGGCAGCATCAGGGTGGCAACGGCCGGCCGGAAGACGGTGAAACGCCGCTCGAATTTACCGATCCGAAGGCTTCCGTCGAGCAGGAACTGATTGAAACCGACCGCGGCCGCATGATCCGCGAAGCCATCGAGGCACTGCCGGAAAACCAGCGCGCCGCGGTGATCCTGCACAAGTACCAGGACGTGGATTACCGCCAGATTGCGGGGATATTGAAGGTGTCGGAGAGCGCCGTCAAGTCGCTGCTATTCCGCGCTTATGAGACCCTTCGCGCGCGCCTCGAGCCGTTGGTCAGGGGAGGGCAGTTATGAAGTGCAACGATCGTGAAAAGCTGTTTCTGTTTGTTCACCAGATGCTCCAGCCCGAAGAGGCTGAAGCGGTTCGCCGGCATCTTGCCGGCTGCTCCGATTGCGTCCGCGCGGCGGAGGAATACCACAGGCTTGAGGAGGCGCTTAATTACTGGAGCGTCGCCGAGCCTTCTCCCTGGTTTGACGCCAGGATCCGCGACCGGGTGGCCGCAAACGGGCAACAGAATCTCCGATTTTTCGGGTTTCTGGCTGTGACGGTCGCGGTGGCCGTAATGGTCCTGATTCTGGCGGGAGTGGTGGTTTTCAGCCACCGCGGGGTGGTTGAAAATCAGCAGCCGTTGGCCATTCAGCAGCAGCCCGTGGCGGTGATAGCCTCGCCCCGGCAGCCGGCAACAAGCGCGGCTGCGCGGCAGCCCCTGCCCGCGGAAGACCAATTGAAAATGGACGAGAACCTTCGAGTGCTGGAAGACTACGAAGTGGTGGCGAACTTTGACGCGCTTTCCGAGCTTCCGCAGGCGAACGACGATTAGGCGCGGCACCAGGGCCGCGGGGGGGTGGCGCAGATATTGGTTTTCAATGTCTGCGTTCAGCGAAGCTGAGTGGGGGTAGAGTTGCGTGATGCAAGAGCTGAAGCTCCACGGCAGCAGGCGGCCGTGGTCAAGCTGGCGGTACTATTTTTTGCAGGACGCCTCGATTATCGCAATCTACCGGGTGGAATGAATAGAGGCAAGTGCCTCTCGCTCCGCGAGACCGCAGACACTACAAGGCGAGTATCTGCGCCACCCGGCCCGGCGACAGGATAAGAATGAAACAGTAATGAGATGCTGGATGCCTAAATCCGCAATGCAGCCGCCAACCCGTGCGCAACGCGCGGGCGCTGCGGCAGTGCTGGCAGTGTTGCTCGGCGGAATACTGCTTCCGGCGCTTCCGGCGTTTTCGCAGACCCGGGCTGAGCGCAGGATGGAAATCCGCCAGGCCCGCAGAATGCGCGCCCGGCAGGCGCCGAGGATGCAGGCGGCGCAGCGCAAAGGATTTTTCGCGCGGCTCCGCGACCTTCCGCCCAAAGAGCAGGAGCGCGTTCTCAAGAACGACAGGCGCTTCCAGGGCCTTCCGCCGGAACGCCAGCAGAAGATTCGCGAAAACCTCCAGCACTGGAACCAGCTCTCGCCGGAGCAGAAGGACCAGCTCCGAAAACGCGAAGAGATTTATTCCCAGCTCACTCCGGAGCAGCGCCAGAACGTGCGGGAGATGTCAGGCGAGTGGCGGGACCTGCGCCCTGCGGAAAGGACGCAGGTGCGGATGGCGCTCCGGCGCATGCGCACGATGACGCCCGAGGAACGGCAGAAGTTTCTTGACAGCCCGCAATTCCAGGAACGCTTTTCACCCGAGGAACAGAAAATCGTGCGCGGCCTCGGCCAGCTCTTTCCGGACGCCGATGCCCCAGAGCAGTAGTTGGCCGTGCCGGATTCTGCGCGGGGCGGTCTTCAAGGTTTAACAGCGGTAAAGATTGTAAGGCGCAGCCAGGGTGCTAAACAGCCCCAAACCGCAGAACCACCAGCGTCAGGTCGTCGGAGGGCGGCGCGGGGCCCACAAAGTTCCTCACGGATTGCAAAACTTTTTCAGAGGCAGCGGCGGCGGGCAGCTTTGCGCATTCACCGGCCACACAGTTCAGCCGCGATTCCCCGAACAGTTCATCCCTGAAGTTCTGCGCTTCGGTCAGTCCGTCTGAAAAGAGCAGGACGATGTCCCCGGCATTCAGGTGGGCGCATCCTGCTTCAAATGAAATGCGGGGAAAAAGTCCCAGAGGAAAGTTTGACTTTTCGAGCGGCTCCACTCGCCCGTCCGAGCGCACCACCAACGGATAACTGTGACCGGCGTTGACAAAATTGAAATCTCCATTGGGGCTGATAACGCCATAAAACATGGTGGCATACATGCCCGCGCCAGATCGCTGGCGCAGGAAGTCATTTACGCGGCTGAAAGTTTCGGACAGTTCCAGGTCTGCCGAGGCCACCGCCGCGAATGCGCCCTGCAAGTTGGCGGAGAGGATCGCAGCCGGTAGTCCCTTGCCGGAAACATCGGCCACGACAAATCCGTACCGGTCCTGCGAAAGCGCCAGGGCATCGTAGTAATCGCCACCAACGCTGGAACTCGGCACCGTGAAGGCGTGGACCCCGAAGTATGAGCTTGCGGGCAGCTCCTTCGGTAGCAGGTCCTGCTGAATGTTCCGCGCCAGCTCCAGGTCGTGCTGCACGCGCTCCTGTTCGCGGGTAAGCTGTATCAGCCGTGCGTTTTCAATCACCGTCGCGCCCTCAACAGCCAGGGTATCCAGCACCTGGCGGTCCAGTCCCGTCAATGAAGTGGCTCCCGAGCGGCTGTCGAGGTAAAGCACTCCCAGCCGTTCGGTGGCGAGGCCGGCGATGGACTCCCCGCGAGCATCCGTTACCAGAGACTTCTGCAATGGGACCGCCACCACACCTCGAACGCTTCCCTGAATAGTGATCGTCTCGTTCGTGGCGAGCCCGGTTGAGGCTTCCTCCAGCACCATCTCTTCCCGCCCGGTCTCCGCCACGCGCCGCACCACGGCTTGCGAATAGTCTTCAGGCGGCGGGTCCAGTGTGATTCCTTCCTGCGCACGCGCTATCCGCAGATAGAGGTTGCCGTCCGCCCCACACAGGAACAGCAGTCCACGGTCGGCGCCTGTGATGCTCAGCGCAGAGTCCACGAGGGCCGTTAGCACTGTTTCCAGCCTGGGCGACCGATAGAGCGTCTGGGCCATTTGCAGCAGCAGGTTCAGGTGGCGCAACTGCGGGGCGGGGCTTTCAGTGGGCTTGTCCAGTTCCTCCAGCAGACCGGGGAGTTCGGCCTGCTGCAGCAGGAATGTCAGTGAATAAGTCTCCGCGACGCCCAGGTTGATCTGGTCGCCGGACTTCAGCGGGCAACAGGTCACCAAGGCGCCGTTGACGTATGTTCCGTGGCGGCTTCGCGTGTCTTCCAGAAGATAGCCCTGGTCAGTCTTTAGAATGCGCGCGTGGCGGCGGGAGATCCGGCTTGCTAAAAGCACAAGATCGTTGTCGCTCTGCCGTCCCATCGTAAATTCAGGCTTGGTGATCTCAATTTCGCGCACTCCACCGGAACTGTCTGTGACAATCAGACGAGGGAAACTTTCCCGCATCGGCAAGTCCTCGCTCAAGGGAAATTGTGCCCATTATATCAGCCTGGGTTGCGTGGAGGCGGCAATTCCCGCCTGCGACGTTTCTGAAATCTTGAATCTGCAATCTGAAATCTCACGACGTGGCATGGGCGCTCTCGCCCGTGCTGCGGTCGTGGCACAGCCGTCCCGGCCGTGACTTCCAAGGAACACGGGCAGGCCCGCCCTGAGCAGAGCGAATGGGATGCCCGTGCCACCACAATACAGGAATCAAACTGTGTCGCCGCAGCCGTCGCGTAGCGGCGAGTTTACCTCGCCACATGGCGGCATGAAGCCGCCTCTACAGGTCGCCATCTGCGAGGCCTCTAGGCGTGGACGGGTTCGTGCCGATTAAGTCTGGGCAGCGCTTTGATGGCCTTCCCGGCTCTTTGTTCTGCGATTCGCAGGTCGTAAAGGCTCTGCAGATTGAGCCAGAACTGCGCGCTGGTCCCGAAAAAGTGACCGAGGCGCAGCGCGGTATCTCCTGTGATCGAGCGCGTCCCATTCAAAATTTGCGTAATGCGATTGGTCGGCACGCCAATCTTTCGCGCTAATTCCGCCGCGCTCATATCGAGCGCTTGCAGTTCCTCTGACAAGTGTTCACCTGGATGAATAGCAGCAATTCGCATAGCAACCCTCCTAATGGTAATCGACGATCTCCACCTTTGACGGCCCCGGCGCCCGGTCCGGCCACTCGAAGCAAATCCGCCATTGATCGTTAATACGGATGCTGTACTGCCCTTTGCGGTCGCCTGCCAGGGCTTCAAAACGATTGCCCGGCAACGCGGCAAGGTCCTTCAGTGACGTTGCCGACTCCAGACGGTCGAGCTTCAGGCGCGCGGAGCGCTCAAAGCCAGAGAAGGCTTTGACCCGCTTACCGCCAGCAAAGTCGCTGGCGCGCTTGTCCCGGTAGCTGACAATCACAAGCTAAGGATACCGGTAATGACGCGTTACGTCAAGCATAATGAGATGGCCTGCCTTGCCCCCGTGCGTTGACATGCCGGGCCTTGCCCCCTATGATTGGGGCACGACAGGGTGGGGAGCCCCTCGGGTGACAGGCAACATCATTTCGCATTATCGCGTGCTCGAAAAGCTCGGCGGCGGAGGGATGGGTGTCGTTTATAAGGCCGAAGACACCACGCTGGGGCGGTTTGTCGCGCTCAAGTTTTTGCCCTTTGATGCGTCGGCGCGTAGCGGCGAGATTGCAATGCCACCGACAGATAGCGGCGATCCCGCTAGGGCGGGATCGCCACATGGGGTCCCCGCGCCGCCGCTACAATCCAGCGCTACGGCCCTCGAGCGCTTCCAGCGCGAAGCTCGCGCCGCTGCGGCGTTGAACCACCCCAACATCTGCACGATATACGAGGTGGGCGAGCACGAGGGACGGCCCTTCATCGCCATGGAACTGCTGGAAGGCCAGACGCTGAAGGACCGATTG
>DASTAW010000041.1 GCA_035712365.1 Terriglobia bacterium | reverse complement strand
GCTTTACTACCTGAAGGATCGCCACGAATTACGCCGCCTCGCCGCGCGATTTGCGAAAAGCCTCAACCCTGGCGGCCATTTGCTGATGGCGCACGCGAACCTGGTGGTTGACGATCAGGGCGCCACCGGCTTTGACTGGATGCACGGCTACGGAGCCAAATTTATCGGTGAAACTTTCGCCTCTGTGCAAGGCCTCCGCAAGGTTCGTGAATTGCGCACTGCACTTTACCGCGTGCAGCTCTTCCGGCGCGAGGCGAATCTTCATGCGCAATCGTCCACGCCCCTGGAAGTTGCCAGCCGCGAGGGTGTTCTGCCATGTGACCACGAAATCTACGGCCGGATTTGCTGGGGTGGCTGCGCTGTCACGCCAGCCCGCGCCCACTCCACGAACGTAACTCGTGAGTTGCCCATCCTTTTGTACCACCGCATTGCTTCTCACGGTCCGAAGGGGCTTGCCAGGTATCGAGTGTCGCCAGAGAAGTTCGAGCGACAGCTTGCGTATCTAAAGCGTCACGGGTATGCCAGCATCGGCCTGGAAGAGTGGGTGTATGCCCTGTCTGCACGCGACGGGCGCCTGCCCGGCAGGCTGGCGTGTCTGACGTTCGATGACGGGTATCGCGATTTTCGCGAGCATGCCTGGCCAGTGTTAAAGCACTATGGCTTTTCAGCGACAGTATTCCTTCCCACGGACTTTATTTCAGGTTACGCAGAATGGGACCGCAGCTTTGGCGAACCGGCGGAGTTGATGTCCTGGGATGACGTTCGCGCTCTGGCGAAGGAGGGGGTCAGATTTGGAGCGCACGGCGTTGGGCATCGCCGCCTGAATTGGCTGAGCGCCGCCGATATGCTTGCTGAAGCGCGTCTTTCACGTGAGAAGATCGCGGCCGAGGTCGGTGGCCCCGTAAACACCATGGCATACCCTTACGGTGCTCACAGCGATTCGGTGCGGCGTGCCATGGAAGAATGCGGCTTTGGCTGTGCCGTGACTACCGGTCCCGGCCTGAGCTGCTTGGGCGATGATCATTTCGGACTCCCGCGCCAGGAGATACTGGGCACCGATAAAATGGAAGATTTCATTGCCAAACTTGGTCCGCCGCAGATCGCAACCGTCAATCGCCGCATCCGGTATTATCTCGATCGCCGAAGACGGCGCAATTTGTGGGCATGAAGAACTCTTCTTGCAGAACCTACCTTTCTGAGCGCCCGACGTCTGCTCGTTCAGGTCCAACCGCCGAGGGCCTTCCCGCAACATCCTTCCTGCATCCTCCCAAAAAATCAGCCTTCCAAACACCCATCATCCAGACTCGCCTCTCCGTGATGCCGCACCTGTCTGTCAGTTAGAAGACTCCCGCTCCTACAATCAAAAGCACGCCCTCCGACGTTCCGCCTACACCGGACGTGTCCGCCGAGGCCGCTGAGCTCAGCGGCCAGAATCCCCGTTCCCTAACAGGTTGTTGAAAAAGGTCACCCGTCATGCTGAGCGATGCGAAGCATCTGCTGTATCTCACTGAAAATGAGCAAAACAGATCCTTCGCTTCGCTCAGGATGACGTGGTACAGAGGGTTTTTCGTCAACCTGCTAAAGCGCTTCAGGAAAGTGTTCGGGGACCAGGTAAACCAGAAGCTCCGCTGCCTGCTGCAAACAGCAGAAACGGGATTAAAGTGCCGAACCGGCAGCTTTTCTTCCGTCGATTTCAGACAAGATCGAAGCGATCCAGGTTCATTACCTTATTCCACGCCGCCACGAAGTCTTTGACAAACGTCTCCTTCGAATCGGCGCATGCATAGACTTCCGCAATCGCCCGGAGCTGGGAGTTTGAACCGAAGACCAGGTCCACGCGGGTGCCCGTCCACTTTGTTTTTCCCGTCTTACGATCGCGCGCCTCGAACACGTTTTCAGATTTAGAGGACGCCTGCCATTCCGTATTCATGTCGAGCAGGTTAACGAAGAAATCGTTTGTCAACGTCTCGGGCCGGTTGGTGAAAACGCCGTGTTTTGACCGCCCGAAATTGGCATTCAGCACACGCAGGCCGCCGACGAGGGCCGTCACCTCGGGAGCGGTCAGTTTCAGCAATTGCGCCCGGTCCACCAGCCGCTCCTCCGCGGACCTGCGGTCGCCATTCCGGACGTAGTAGTTACGAAACCCATCCGCGGTAGGTTCGAGCGGCGCGAAGGACTCCGGGTCGGTCTGTTTCTGAGATGCGTCCGTGCGCCCTGGAGAGAAGGGGACCTTCACACTGTGCCCGGCCCTTTTCGCCGCTTCCTCGATGGCGGCGCATCCGCCCAGAACGATCACGTCAGCCAGCGAGACCTTCTTCCCGCCGGCAAGCGATTGGTTGAAATCCTTTCGAATCGCCTCCAGCTTCTTCAGGACTTTCGCCAGCTCTACAGGCTGGTTCACTTCCCAATCCTTTTGCGGCGCCAGGCGAATCCGCGCCCCGTTAGCCCCGCCGCGTTTGTCGGAGCCGCGGAACGTTGCGGCGGATGCCCAGGCCGTCGAGACCAGTTGGGAAATCGATAACCCGGACGCCAGAATCCTGGCCTTCAGGGCCGCAATGTCCCGAGCCCCGATGAGTTTGTGGTCCACGGCGGGAACAGGGTCTTGCCACAACAGGGACTGCTTGGGAACAAGCGGACCAAGATAGCGCGAGAGAGGCCCCATGTCGCGGTGCGTCAGCTTGAACCACGCCCGAGCAAAGGCGTCGGCGAACTGGTCCGGATGTTCGTAGAAGCGCCGTGAAATCTTTCCGTATTCAGGATCGAGCCGCAAGGCGAGGTCAGTTGTCAGCATGGACGGCGCGCGGCGTTTGGACGGATCATGAGCGTCCGGCACCGTACCGGCGCCTCCATTATTCTTCGGTTTCCACTGGTGCGCACCTGCAGGGCTCTTGGTCAACTCCCATTCGTACTTGAACAGGTTCGCGAAGAAGTTGTTGCTCCATTTCGTAGGCGTTGTGGTCCAGATGACTTCGAGGCCGCTGCCAATCGTATCGCCGGCCTTACCTGTGCCGAATTTGCCCTTCCAGCCGAGACCCTGCTCCTCGATGCCCGCGGCTTCCGGTTCCGGGCCTACCAGTGCCGCAGCGCCGGCGCCGTGAGTCTTGCCAAAGGTGTGGCCGCCGGCAATCAGCGCCACCGTTTCTTCATCGTTCATTGCCATACGGCGGAAGGTTTCGCGAATGTCCCGCGCCGCAGCAATGGGGTCCGGCTTGCCGTTCGGCCCTTCCGGGTTCACGTATATCAGGCCCATCTGGACCGCGCCGAGAGGATCGTCGAGCTCGCGGTCGCCTTTGTAGCGCTCGTCCGCCAGCCATTTGCCTTCCGGGCCCCAGAAGATGTGTTCGTCCGGCTCCCAGGCATCTTCGCGCCCGCCGCCAAAACCGAAGGTTTTGAAGCCCATTGATTCGAGCGCGACGTTGCCTGCGAGAACCATAAGATCAGCCCACGAGATCTTGCGGCCGTATTTCTGCTTGATCGGCCACAGCAGCCGGCGGGCCTTGTCGAGATTCACGTTGTCCGGCCAGCTATTGAGCGGCGCGAAGCGCTGCTGGCCGGTACCGGCGCCCCCACGGCCATCGCCGATGCGGTACGTGCCTGCGCTGTGCCACGCCATGCGTATGAAGAGCGGCCCGTAGTGGCCAAAGTCGGCCGGCCACCATTCCTGAGAATCCGTCATCAGAGCTTCGAGGTCCTTGATGACGGCGTTCAGGTCGAGGCTGTTGAATTCCCTGGCGTAATCGAACTTCTCACCCATCGGGTTGGACAGGCTGGAATGCTGGTGGAGGACCTGAAGGTCCAAGTGGTTTGGCCACCAGTCACGGTTTGTGCGTGCGGGAGTTCCGCCCCCGAACGGGCACTTGCTTTCGGTTGGCAAGGCCTGCTCCTGAATGGCGGGAACAGGCGTCCCCGCCGTGGTGTTGACTTCAATACCCATGTTTGGTCTCCTCCTTGCTTTTTCTTTCGCGCAATGGCCGCCGATCTCCGATTGGTGGCTGGCGCGCTTAATCCGAAATCCACACGATCACGACACTGAGCGGGACGCCCGGCGCGGAGCGCATTTCGCGCAGAGCCCCCGAAAAATGAGTTCTGATTGGCGGAGTATCCTCTTGCCGAGTGAGCGTGCGGCAGGACTGGGCACGTCATACCACTTCACGTCCTCCACTTTCCCGCAGCGGTCACAGACAAAGTGATGATGCCGTACCCCCTTTGCGTCGAACCGCGCGGCCCGACCCTCGACTGCCACTTCACGGACCAGGCCCGCCTGCACCAGGTCCCGCAGATTGTTATAAGTCGTGGCCCGTGAGCAGCGCGGATCGACTCGATTTACGGCTTGGAAGATCTCTGCCGCCGTGGGGTGGCTGGCGCGCTCCGACAGGAACGCCATCACGGCGTAGCGCTGCGGCGTGCATCGCAACCCGCTGCCCTCCAGGGACTTTTTAATCGCCTTTGTGTCCATGAAGTGTTTAGATTAAATCTAAAGTGGCAATTTATCAAGCTACATACCGTCAATGCTGTCGGCACAAAATCCGTGAAATGGTCTTAGTAAGAGTAAGAGATGGTAATCCGGCTTTTCGCTGGATGCCCCGCGCGCCTTCAAGAAATTTGACAGATAACAATGTTGGCGGCGTATGATGACGAACTCTTCTAGGAAATGGAAGAGCACGGTGTGTCTACCCAATGTTACCTGACTGCTTGCCCATCGAGTGTATTAGGGACCTGTTCCTATGGTATGAAATGAACCTGTGCAGAACGCTGCATCGCGATCCCCGCGGTCATCGAGTCCGCTTCCTTCCAGAAACATTTGTCCACTTGGTCAAACTTGTAAATAAATATGGCAAAGAGCCAAAGAACAAACGCCTTGCTCTTGATCATATTCGTTGTGGGCGGATTCAGTTCGCTGCTGGCAGGTTTGACCCTCAAAGGGCACAGGAATTATCTTGGGCTTGTGAGATCGCAAGGAATCCAGACTACATATGCCGAAATTGGCAGTCTCTCGGAAAAGGGGGAGAGGCTTACGTTAAGACGTTCTGCTCAAGCGGTGAGCCTCGGACTCGAGTCATGATCTGCGAACTCGTAGGAGCACTTCGGCAGGTTGTTACGATTTTTCCGAGAGAGCGAATTGGGGAGAAAGAACTACTGGCCAGGATTTGGCCATAAAAGCGAAGGGGCCGCTTGCGCGGCCCGTTCTACCGATATTGTCGCCCTCGGGTGGGGAATAGCTAATCTCTAGGATCAGCGAACTCCATATATATGATCGCACATAGTTGACAAATGTCAAGCAAGTTTTTCATGTAGATGCTTCGGTTTGGTGACAGTGGCCCCTTCAACCACATGTCAGCGTCACAATGAGCTATGTCCATACGGACACGTAGGTGGATTCGCCGGTAGCGACATCTGAAGGGGACCAGTCCGTAATCCCTTCGAAGTCACTTAAATAGTTGGTGGACCTGGAGGGGTTCGAACCCTCGACCTCATGACTGCCAGTCATGCGCGCTCCCAACTGCGCCACAGGCCCAAGCTGGCTCGGAAAGATGAGTCCTTTTCCTTGTAGCATGCGGGGAGCGGAGGTGTCAACGAATTGAACTCCTCCGTCGGACGAATGAAGGACAATGGAGCGACACTCGAGGAAGGAGGGCTGATGGCTTGAACGGCGGCCGGAACACCCCCAATCCGCTGGGGAGGGCTGATCGTTCAGACGATTTCTGAGGACACGTGCTCACGAGCTTCCGGAGGAACGCTAACGCGAGTTTTATTGCGCCGGTGCACGGCGCCCGTTTGCTACCCTTGGGCCGTCAGAGTGTGGATATACAACAAAAAGGAAAAGTGCTAGAGTACACCCCCAGGTAGTCACAGAGAGTGTTACCGGATCGTCCTGCCGGCATGCTTTCCAGGGGTGTGCTCGATGGCGCATAGCGATGACCTCGCAGGTTATGCCGTGCTTGGGTTCGGTCTCGGCCTGTACACGTTTTACAAGGGATTCCGTCAGTATCGAAATTACCTGCTGATTGCTGACACGCCTGAGATCTCCATCCGCGGTGTCCCCATGGGCTTTGTGCAGGTGTATGGAAAGGCCCAGGGGGACAGGACAATCCCGTCTCCGGTCAGCCACACATCCTGCCTTGCTTACAAGGTTGTAATCGAGCGCTGGAAAACTGACTCCGATGACCACGGCGGCCACTGGAGTCACCACCGGACCGATCTCGACGGCGTTGCCTTTTATCTTACCGACGCTACCGGCAAGGTGCTGATCGATGCGCAGGGCGCTGAGCTTGATCTTCCCCAATCCGCCCGTTGCGAGATTGGGTCGGCGAAAAGCCCTGCCACCGGAGTTGCAGCCACACAGCAGGAACTGCTGCAGTACGTTACCCAGGCGGACGCCCATTGGGCCGGAGGCCTGTTCGGGCGCGGGCTGAAGGCTGTAGGTCCGCTCCAGGATGCCAGCAAGGAACAGGCCCGCCAGAGCTTGATGGGGGTTTTCCAGCACGCCCCGGGTTCTCCGGAGTTCCTCGCCGGGATGATGACGATGATGGCTCCGAAAATGAAACAGCACCTGGAGTCGATGGGCCCCCAGTCTGACCCCAACCATGAAATGGCCCGTCAGAATGCGCTCCAGGCGCTCCAGCATCCTGCTGGAAGTCCGGAATTTCTAGAAGGATTGCAGCGCGCCCAACAGATGGTGGCGAAACCTGGCGACGGCAATCCCTTCGACGTGATTTCGAAAACGCTGAGCGGTATGGGAGGGCCGAATTCGAGCTTTTTTGGCGCTGCCAGCGGGCGCTACCGCTTCACGGAATTTTGCGTCGTCCCGGGCAGCCTTTACGACATCAGTGGCACCTGCATCGAGAATCCGGACCCCAAGGACGCTAACGACCACAATTTGATCGTCAAGGGCACAGCCGAAAAAGAATTCCTCATCTCGTCCAAGGCCCAGAAGGAGCTGGAAAGCAGCCTGCGACGGCGCGCTTTCCTGACGGTCCTTGGCGGCGCGGCCCTGTCGGTGGTCTGCCTGGCCATTCTGCTGGGCAAGCTGGGGCTGCTGTGAGGTTTCTGGGGCCGGCATGACGTTGTGTCATTCGCGTCGAAGTCATGGACGTCCGTCTTGTTAGGAGCAACTAATCGCGAAAGGCCGCAAAGAAAACCATTGTGGCTCAGGAATTGATCGCCAGGAGGATTGCATGCGAAAACTAGCATTGTGGACCCTGCTGTGCTTGTCCGCTTCTTTAGTTTGGGCAGATGGAAAATATCAGCCGCTCAACGTCAGATTGGGCACCTGGGAGACCACCTTCACCTCCGCCGTCAGCGGTGCTCCGCCTGTGCCTCAGGAGATGATCGATAAGATGACTCCTGAACAGCGGGCCAGGTTCGACGCGGCAATGAGTAAGATGGCCTCCGGAACCCCCAGGACCCGCACCTCGAAATCCTGCCTGACCAAAGAGAAGCTGGAGAAGGACCCGTTTAACGACAGGCAGTCCTGCGCCGAAAAAGTCCTGACCTCCACAAGCAGCAAGATGGAAATCGAGGAGATTTGCAACGAAGAGAACGCCAAGTCCGACTCCAAGGTACGCATCGAGGCCACGGACTCAGAAAACGTGAAGGGCTGGGTGCAAACCGTTGTGACCGGCAGCGGCAAGACCATGAACGTCAACGGCGCCTTCACGTCAAAATGGGTGGGCGCGGCCTGTCAAGAGAAACACTGACCCATAGTGAATACCTGGCAGCCCGGGCCGCGGATGTGGACCATCTATTCCGAGGTCTGGCCCCTTTTGTGGTATAATCATTGTGCGCTTAACACCACGGTTGCGTGGTGCGATTGCTCCGATTGATTACACATCCGATCTGAGAAGTCCCGCCTTAAGTTTTCCGTATGTTTTTAGCGTAAATCAATGAACTCTGGCCTTACCGGTTCGCGCGTGTGCAGACTCAAGTCGCGCGCAATCGGATGCCAGTAAGAGAGAAGATTACACTCGTGCAGAATTTTGCAGAATTACCGATTTCAGATTACACCAAAGAGCGTTTGTCTCGGGCGGGCTTTTCCACGCCCACGCCCGTGCAGGCGGCAGCCATCCCGCATGTGCTCGCAGGCAAAGACGTGCTCGCCACGGCGCAAACCGGGACAGGGAAGACATTGGCATTCCTCGTTCCCATCATGGAGCACCTGTTGCAACACAAGGTGCCGGGCGTAGCGGCGCTCATTCTGGTGCCCACCCGCGAACTTGCCATGCAGGTTGCAGAAGATTATGACCGGCTCCGGGGCAAGCAGCTAGCCGCTGCAGCCGTCGTGGTGGGAGGGCTGTCTGAAGCGAACCAACTCAGTTTGCTTCGCAAAGGAGTGCGGCTCGTTGTGGCCACACCCGGCCGGCTCGAAGACTTCCTTGATCGCAAGCTCGTCGACTTCCGGGCGTTGCGAATCCTCGTTCTGGATGAAGCCGATCGAATGCTGGACATGGGTTTCCTTCCAGCGATCCGCAGGATTGCGGCCGTGCTTCCCACCAGGCGGCAGACGCTCTTCTTTTCCGCAACGCTCGAAGTTTCAGCGGCCCAGTTGGTGGATAACTACTTGAAGGACCCCGTGCGCCTCGCCTTTGGGTCGGTCTTGAAACCCTCGGAAAACGTTCGCGTCCAGGCGCTGGAAGTTTCCCACCACGGCAAGCCCGTGCTATTGCGCCAATTACTGGCCCGGGAAACGGGGCGGTGCCTGATTTTTGTCCGGACCAAGCGCGGCGCGGAGCGCCTGGCCAGGACATTGACCCGCAGCGGCTTTACGGCCGCGATGATCCACGGCGACCGCTCGCAGTCGCAGCGGAACGCGGCGCTGGCTGGCTTCCAGGAGGGGCGATATCGCATCCTGGTAGCCACAGACCTGGCTTCCCGCGGGATTCATGTTCAGGACATCGCGCACGTCATCAATTACGACTTGCCCGACGTCGCCGAGAACTTCATCCATCGCGTGGGGCGCACCGGCCGCGCCGGACGTCAGGGGGTCGCTTCCACGCTCTTCTCCAGTGATCAGCGGACGGACCTGTTTCTGCTGGAGCGGGCGCTGGGCATTCAGATGGAGCGCCCGCAGGCTGCATCGGGCCTGCCCCCGACGCAGGCGCGTCCTCCCAAGCGCCAATCGACCACACCAGCGCAGTTCCGGCTGACTCCTCTTCCTGGAGAAGTCCTGCAAGTACAGACGTAGCTTCCGGCTCATGGCGGGGGCTGGCGCTGGCACGGGTGACGTCCGCCATTGCGGGATTCCGCTGTTTGGAATGTATGCGCCGTCGCATAAAGATCCTTGCCCCACCCGTCGCGAGGTCGCGCATTATCACAAGCCGGGCAGGGCATCGGAGTAGGACTCGACTGCTGCTGAATTGCATACATCGCAAAGCCGGCGCGCCAGCCGGCGACACAAGCCCTCCGGCCAGCTCGCGGGCCCGCGACGCGGCTACTGCGGCTGGGGCAGGTATGGTGAGAGCTTTACGGCGGTGTTCCAGTCCACCACGCCCGACGGCTCCAGCCCGTTGGCGGTTTGGAACGCTTTCAGCGCGTCGCGCGTCGGCACGTCAACGACTCCATTGATGGGGCCGCTGTAGACGCCCGCCGTGGCCAGCGCCTGCTGGATCTCTTTCCTGCCGTCAGGCGTGGTGTTGAGCCAGGACCCGAGCGCGACGCTCATCGCGGGCTGGGCCCGGAAGGTCACGGGCCTGAGGTGCCGGGGCAGCGACGGCCAGAGCTTCATGGCCGTCCGCAAATCGAACTCACCTGTCTGCGGCAAGTCCGCGACCTGCTGGAAACGCTTCAGAGCGGCAACGGCATTCGCATCCCAACTGGTGGTCGGCGGGGTGCTCAGATAGCCCAGGTTCGCCAGCGTCTGCTGGATTTCCCGGTTCCCCTCGGGCATGTGCGCGCGCTGCAGCCAGCCCGCGGGGTAGATATCCCGCGGCGGCAAAGCCCTTGCGGGCACCGGGGCCGGCGTCGGGGGCCGCGGCGGCTCGCGGTAGGGCAGGCCGACGACGCTGACGCCATAGTCGTAGCCGCAGTCGGGCTCGCAGACACCGTGGAAAAGCACCCGCACGACGCCGATGTTGGGCCTCGGCGACATCAAGTCCGCGATCGCGCGCCAGGCCGACACATTCTCGGCCCCCAGTTCGGGTGGTTGCTCCCCGGGCTTGGGCGTGTGCGTGTCGATGGGGTACTGCAGCAGACTGACAGAGAACTTAGCTCCCGACGTCTGGTTCAACTGCTGCAGGATTAAATTGAGCATCTCTGCGGGCCACCGACGCGCCTTGGGGATGGATATCCTCGTGCTCAGGAAATCGGGCTGGGCCACCATTTTCCCTGACCGGTCACGCGCATAGGTGGGGTAGACCTCCCAGCGCGCGCCGTAAGGCATCTCGAGCTTCCGGACCGCGAAGATCTCCCCGCCCTGCTCGGCGAATTGATGGAGCACCTCCTGGATGAGCCCTTCTACCCCCTCCTGCGGCCTCGTGGTCGCTGCCGCGCAGCCGGCTGCGCCAGTTTTGCACTGGTATATGGGCGCCACGCCCTCGGGCGTTCCTGCCACCTGCCAGTAGTGCACGGAAATGGTCCTGGTCTTGGGGCCCTGATACGGCCGCATGAGCGGCTTACCGCGATACGAGCGGTAAAGCTGGAGGTCCTGCGGAGCCACGTACGGGGGGTCCATGTAGTCGATCAGGACGCCGTACCTTTGCTCGATCACGTCCATTGCGCTGGCTACGGGCTGGATCCCCGTCACCTCGATTGTTTCGAATGCAGGGCCCTCCGGTGCCGCCTGTGCCCGCGCCCGCCCGGCGCAAAGGAAAACAGCAAGGATGCCTGCCCCGGCGACGGCCATCCGACTGAACGCTACGTTTGTACGTGTCATTTGCATTTCCCCCTACCGGTGTTGGGATAGGGCTCGCATGCTGTAACCAACATGCCCTGGCCGGGCGCGATGCCCACGAACAAATCATTCGGCGTGATTTCAGCCGGCATCTGAGTGTCCGTGATCCAGGGAACCCAGACCGGCCCCGTGCGAGTGTCGATGTAGAGATCCTGGGGGGTGTTAATCACGCACGTTTGACCGTTGGGCCCGTAGTAATTCTGGTAGTAGGAGACCCACGTGCTGCCCATGCCGATCTGGTCGGGTCCCCATTCGCCTTGTGGGTCCACGTACCACCCACCGCCGTTCAACGTGGTGGCGGTCACCTTGGGCGGATCGATCTGGCCGTAGTAGCACCCGTCACTCGCCCCGGCGCCATCCGACTGCTCGTAGACAAATCTCCCGGTGTAACCGGCGACGAAGCTGTTCAAAGGGGGAAAGGTGCGGTCCCAGGCCTTGGCAGTGGGCAAAGACCCCTCGATGGTCGACCACGGCGACAGGGGAGTGACCGTTTCGCTCGGTGGCATATCCGTCGCGCTCTTGAACAGCGGCGGTACGATTTCGTAGTAGTAGGGGCCCTCCTTCGCGCTCATGCCGAAATGGATAAAGTTCTGCGTGGGAACCGGGGGGTGTCCCCGGAGTGCAGGTGACCCCGTAGTTGAGGCCTTGCGAGGTCACGTCGCCGGAGCCGAGAACCAGCCACTCGATGCCGTTGGGGCTCTGGTTGCCGAACGCCACACATAGTGCGAGGTCGCCGTACTGGTCAAGCGTCCCGGACACGTTGTTATATTGGCCCCAGATGTTGTCCACCTCGCTGCCGGTTATCGGCCAAGTGCCGTTGGTGGTGTTTAGAGGCCCCTGGTTGAGCGTGAGCGTCATCGTCTCGTCGCCGTCGTCGTAGTTCCACGTCCCCTGCACGTACTCCGGCGGCCACGCCGTCATGTTCTTCAGCGCAGCCGCCGTGTAAACGGGCGGATCCACTGTCGCGATGTTGAACGTAGCGTTGATCTTGTCGTTACCGCAATAAATGCCCACGTAATCAGGCGGCGGGGTCGGGCAGTTGGCCTCCTTATAGGTGTCGTCGGAGCCATAGCTTTGCGAGTTGACCACCAGTTTGTCTGAGATAGCGTCAAACGGGACGCGGAACGCAATCTCGGCGTCCGTCCAGAACAAGATGTCGGTTATCGTCGTCTGAGTATTGCCGGTTACTGGGTCGACAAGTTTGATGCTTCCGGTTCCCTGAGTGTCGCCAAAGCAGTAGCCCTTAATGTACACCACCGTGACGCCGGGGAGGGCAACCTGCGGCGAGATGCTCTCGATGTGCGTCGTGCCCGTAACCGGGAGGGTGCAACATAGGGGTTCGTAACAGGTAGCGTGGGCCGCCACAGGAAACAGGAATGCAGCGAACGCGACGACAAGTAGGGGAGCCGACACCGAGCGGAATCTTGGCATAACGACCTCCTTCTGGAACCTGACGCTCTTTCGGACGCCGACAGGAACTGGTCCGAGGCTTCAATCCGCGCCGGACGTTTCAGGCTTGCCGGCACCCAGGTACTAGTCGAGCAGATGTCGAACTAGTACACCTACGCGGAGCGGCTTGTCAAGGAAAAAATCCAGAAGTGTCGTCAGCACATAAAGTGTCTGGGTGAGTTAGCGTTTAATCTACCCCACTCAAGGCGCCAAGGAGTGCCGGGCATGAGGAGGGCAGGCATGTACCCTCAGCTTTTGAACTGCTTGAATTAAAGGGCCATCGAAGTGTAGCCTGAATGATCAGCTAATCTGACACTGGGAGTCCTGATGCTCGACTTAGGTTTCATTCGAAGCAACCTCAGCCTGGTCCGCGAGAAGATGAAGGACCGCGGGATGGCGGGAATTCTGTCCGATTTCGAGGTCCTCGATGCGGAGCGCCGCAAGTTGCTATCTGAAGCAGAGGGTTTGAAGGCCCGGCGCAACACCGTGTCAGACGAAATTGCTGTGTTGAAGAAGCAGAAGCAGGATGCCTCCGGCCTGATTGCTCAGATGAAGCAGGTGAGCGTCGAAATTCAGCAACTTGATGAGCAGGCCAAAGCCGCAGACGAGAAACTTCGCGACCTTCTGCGCAACGTGCCAAACATTCCTCACGAGACGGTCCCCATCGGGCGCGGCTCGGAAGATAACCAGGAAATCCGGCGCTGGAGTGAACCTCGCAAGTTTAACTTTGAACCCAAGGCACACTGGGACCTGGGTCCGGCTCTGGGCATTCTCGATTTCGAGCGGGCCGCCAAGATTGCCGGCGCCCGTTTTGCAGTCTATTACGGAGTGGGTGCGAAGCTGGAGCGGGCGCTGGCCCAGTTTATGCTGGACCTTCATACGCGCGAACATGGATACACCGAAGTCTTTCCTCCGTTCCTGGTGAACTCTGAGAGCATGTTCGGCACCGGACAGTTGCCGAAGTTTGCCGAGGACTCGTTCAAGCTGCAGGGTACGGATTACTGGTTGATCCCTACGGCGGAAGTTCCGGTTACCAACCTCTTCCGGGACGAAGTGCTGGAAGCTGAAAGTCTTCCAGTGAAGTTCTGCGCCTGGACGGCTTGTTTCCGCAGTGAGGCCGGCTCTTACGGCAAAGACACGCGAGGCATCATTCGCCAGCACCAGTTCCAAAAAGTCGAACTTGTTAAATTCGCTTTACCCGACAACTCTTACGACGAACTCGAATCCCTCACCCGCGACGCCGAGACCGTTCTTCAAAAACTTGAACTGCCATACCGAGTTGTCGCCCTCTCGACGGGCGATCTCGGATTCAGCTCAGCCAAGACCTACGACCTGGAAGTCTGGCTTCCATCCAGCGGTGAATACAAGGAGATCTCTTCCTGCTCCAATTTCGAATCCTTCCAGGCGCGCCGAGCGAACTTGCGTTTCAAGCGGGGCAAGGGGGGGAAGACGGAACTGCTCCACACGTTGAACGGGAGCGGACTTGCGGTTGGGCGCACCTGGCTGGCGGTGCTGGAAAACTATCAGCAGGAGGACGGTTCCGTGATTGTTCCGCACGTGCTAAGGCCGTACCTTGACGGACTGGAGCGGATCACTCCGCGAAAGTGACTCCTGCGGATTGCGGCTTGGCAGCGGACTTTAACCGCGCCGGTGGCTGCTTTTTGCAGGCCGCCCCGCCGGTCCTGGCATGTACTTGTGGAACGCGCCGGGCTCATGCTGGTGCTCAAACTGAACGGTGGTGTGGGTAATGCCGAATTCACTCGCCACGATTTCCCGGATCTGGTGCGCAATCGTCTCGTTTTCCGAAGTTGCCATATCCAGAATACCAACGTGGCAGGACATGGCGTGAGATTCCGATCCCAGGCTCCAGACGTGGACGTCGTGCACTTCGCGGACGCCAGGGACCCGCAGGACCGCGGTCGCAATGCCATCCAGGCTCATTCCTTTGGGAAGGCTTTCGAGCAGGATGTTTGAAGATTCCATGATGATACCTAATGCGCCCCAGAAGATCATTCCGGCAATCAGGAATCCGAGCAGTGGATCGATCAGAGGCTGGCCGGTGTAACGGATCAGAAATGCCCCCACGATAATCGCCACATTCGAGAGGGCGTCACCAAGATTGTGAATGAAGACTGAGCGAATGTTCAGGTCGTGGGCTTCGCGAACCAGACCAAGAGTAATACTCCCGTTGATGACAAGCGCGACGACTCCAACGATGAGCATCGGACCGACCGCGACTTGCTGGGGTTGGATGACGCGTTCGTAACCCTCGAAGCAGATGTATATCGCAACCGCTATCAGAATCAGTCCGTTGACAAACGCCGCCAGTACTCCCGCGCGCTGATAACCATAAGTCTTGCGGTAGTCAGGCGGCTTCCGCTCAAGATAGAGAGCAAGCCAGGAGAAGATCAGCGTGGGAATGTCCGTCAGGTTATGCCAGCCGTCACTGATCAGGGCCAGGCTGTGGGCCAGGTGTCCCGCTACGAACTCCGTGACGACGAGGCCGATCGTGACCACCACGGCCGCTTTCACCACCCATCCTCTTGACGGCTTATGGTTGTGAACGTGCATCCTTGCCTCTCTTTTGGGATTTTATTCCAGAGCCCCGGCCTCCGCAACCGGCGGACGTGCAGAATGCCGGATGGACCGAGGAATGCAAAGCCACAGTTGCGCAACTGCGGGGACCGGCAGCGGCGTCCGACCCGCAGGCAGAAAACTTGTTTCTATCTCTGGCCATCCAGGCAGTGGAGCTAGTTAGTGCGTCTAACGGACCATTACGTATTTGTGGGCCATGGAGTGCGGCGGCTTGCCGCCGCTTTGCGCAGGGCCCGTTCGTTTGCGCTCCAATTTTTGGCCTCTCCTCAAGGGCAAACGGCGGGCCGAGGGCGGGAGCAAGCTCCCGCACTCCAAAAACGGCTTCGCCATACGTAATGCGGATTACGACGCGCTACAAGGGGGCTGCGGGCCAGCGCATTGCTCCTTTTCCTCCAAACGGTCCGCAATTAATATTATAATTTTCGAGTGGGCGATTCTGGGCCCAGTCCGGCCGTGCAGAAGAGACTGTGGACCTGGAGGCCGAAAGATGGCTAAAGAAACAGGTTTTCCAATCCGGGCGTGGGGTTTTTCAGCCGCTCTCCTCCCCCTGGCCTTTCTGGGGCTGTTGATCATGGCTTCCTCCGCCGTGCGAGGCCAGCAAGGCTCCTCAGAGGCGGCTGGGGCAGCACCTTCCGGGACCAAAAATAACTCCGGCAGCGCTCTCGGCTCCGCCAATAATGCGAACGGCGGCAATAGCAGTATTAAGGTGAAAGTAGAAGTCGTCAACGTTCCCGTCACGGTGCTCGACAAGCGCGGCAATCCAGTGATCGACCTCACCCAGAACGATTTTAGAATATTCGAGGACGGAAAAGCCCAAAGTATCCGCTACTTCACCAGTGAATCGATGCCGCCCCTTCGCATCGGCCTGCTGGTCGACACGAGCAACAGCGCCCGCTTTGATCTGAAATTCGAAGAAGACGCGGCCAGCGAATTTGCTTACACCATGCTGCGCGGTCTCAACAGCAAGAACCAGGTTTTCCTGGAAACGTTTGACGCCGGCAGTTCCGTTGTTCAGGATTTCACCAACAATCCTGACGATATCAACGAGAAGCTGAAAAAGCTGAAGGCCGGCGGCGGCAAAGCCGTATATGACGCCATTTACGAAGCCTGTGAGCACGTTATTACCAAGGCCGGTCCTCGCGAGCAGACGAGGAGGGTACTGGTCCTCATCAGTGATGGCATCGACGTTGGAAGCAAGCATTCGCTGGAAGAGGCAATCTCCATGGCGCACCGGGCGGAGACAGCTATCTACTCCGTCGGAAACACCGCCAATGGGTTTGACAATCCTGGCGAAAAATATCTGGAACGGGTGGCGGAAGACACAGGGGGCACGGCGTTCTTTCCGCAACGGAAGACTCCCGGCACGGACTATCTTACCGGTTACCTGTCTCACGGCCAGTTTGACAAGCTGGAGCAAAACAAAGGGCTGAATGCCGAAACCGGGATTTATACCGCCGAGAAAATGATCGCCCTGGCCGACTCACTCGAGGCCATCCGGCGGCAGTTGACCAACCAGTACCTGATCGGCTATAGGCCGGCGGATGACACACTCGACGGGACCTACCGCAAGATCCGCGTTGTCGCGCAACGCAAGGGTGTGACCGTCCGCTACAAACCGGGATACTTTGCCACCGGCGACCAGTAAAACAGACCGTCCAGCCATTGCTCGACTTCCACGCCCCGCTGAGCCAACCTCAGTTCCTCTTTTCTCATCCCCAAGCTTCTACCACTCCCACCGGAACATTCTACTTTGCTCATACCGGAACTTCTCACTTTGCAGCGACGCCTGGACGAATTTGCTTGACAAATTGTGGCCTAGCATGGTAGTCTTTCCACAGTGCCTGCGCGCGTCGAGTTTTCTGCGACTAAAAGAGACAAAATGGGACAAAAAAACACGTTTTTTGAAAAACGAACCGGAGAAGTTGCTGAAAACAAGCAGAAATAGTCCAAAAACAAACCGGAACAAACCGGAAAACAAAGCGGAGAAGTTGTTGAAAACACGTGCCTGTGTAAAAAACAAACCGGAAACGAACCGAAAACAAAGCTACCGATCTCATTGAAAATAAAAGGTGGCTAAAAAACGGGCCGAAATCGAACCGGAGAAAAATGCCCGCCTCCATGTAGCCCCGCCAGCAACGATTGTCCCATCTCCAGTCCCGGAAAGGCACGACTCGAAGAGACTCCAAAACAGGCGGAGAGCCGGGCAAAGGGTTGTCCCCCCAAGAGTCATGACAACCGGCGGACGGGAAAAATGCCGCCAGAGCTTGTCATGGAAAGCTGACTGGCAGATAATTAGGGCTTTCTAAAGCTTCGGGCCGTTCCGACTCTGTGCCTAGCGAATCAACCTGACGCCGGCGCTGTTTGTGGTAGCAAGGGGCCAGAAGGGTAGCACCATCAGAACCATGGAAGCTGTGGTATTGGCGGGAGGGCGGGGGACCCGACTGAGAGACGCTGTGTCTGGTTTCCCCAAGAGTCTGGCGCCGATTGGCCAAGCGCCATTTCTGAGCTATTTGCTAGGCTGGCTTCGAGATCAGGGCGTTACTGATATCATCCTGGCGGTGGGCTATCGGCGACAGGACATTGTGCGCCATTACGGTGGGCGCGCTCCGGAGGGGGTACGCCTGAGATATTCGGTTGAGACCACGCCGCTCGGGACCGGCGGCGCTCTCAGAAATCTGCGCTCGATGCTCGAGGGCGAAGAGTTTCTGGTACTGAACGGGGATTCGATCTTCGACGTTAACCTGCACGAAATGCTCTCTTTCCATCGCCGACATCGCGCGCAGACCACTCTTGCGCTGGCCAGCCCGCCCGATGCTGGACGTTACGGCTCGGTGGTCCTGGATGCCCGGGGCCGAATCAGGGCGTTTATCGAAAAAATGGCCTCAGCTCTGCCGGGTGAAGGCTGCTGCACAAAGCCGCTGTTGATCAGCGGGGGGATTTACATCATGAGCAAGGCTGTGTTCCGCCACATTCCCGGGCGAAGTGCCGTATCCCTCGAGAAGGAAGTCTTCCCGCGGCTGATCGGCGGCCCTTTTTACGGCTTTCCCTCGAAAGGATATTTTATCGACATCGGGGTTCCCGAAGACTACCAGCGGGCCAACACTGAACTGAGGGAGAGGTTTACGGCATGTTGATTCGAGCCAAAGGGCCTCTCCGTATCAGCTTTGCCGGAGGGGGCACAGACGTTAAACAGTTTTTTGAGCAGGAAGGCGGTTGTGTCCTCAATGCGACAATCGGCCGTTACGTTTGGGGGACCCTGCGAAGACGCGAGGATGGCCTGATCAACATCGAGTCGGGCGACCTGGGTTACATCGTAAACTACCACACTCAAACCGATCCCGTTTATGATGGCAAGCTCGACCTGGTCAAGGCCGGAATCCAAAGTCTGGGCGGCCATACATCCGCCGGCTTTGACCTGTTTCTGCACAGCGAGGCGCCTGCCGGTTCGGGCCTGGGCTCATCCTCCACTTTGATGGTGTGTCTGGTGGGGCTCATGAAGGAGTTCATGAACCTGCCTATGACGGATTATGAGACGGCGCGCGCCGCATACCGGATCGAACGCGATGAGCTGCAGATCAAAGGGGGTTTGCAGGACCAATATGCCGCTACCTTCGGCGGATTTAATTTCATGGAATTTGAACGGGACCGCGTGATTGTCAATCCCTTGAGGGTCAAACAGGAGGTCATCAACGAATTGGAGCATAACCTTGTGCTTTGCTACACGGGATCAACACGCATGTCTGACGGGATCATCAAGGACCAGGTGGGCCGCTATGAGGACCGGGTCGAGGACACTCTCCACGGGCTCAGGCGCCAGAAGCAGCTTGCCGTGGAAATGAAGAACGCCCTCATGCAGCGACGGCTGAACGATTTCGGCGAACTCCTGGATGAAGCCTGGCAATCCAAAAAAATGCTTTCGCCCAAAATCAGCAACCCAAGGATCGATGAGATGTACGATTCTGCCCGGAAAGCCGGCGCCATCGGCGGAAAAGTAACGGGTGCGGGAGGGGGTGGCTACATGTTATTTTATTGCAGTTTCGAGCGCAAGCACCGTGTGGCTGAAGCGCTGGCCAAACTTGGCGGAATTCCGACCGGCTTTGCATTCGATTTTAATGGGCTGCAAACCTGGAAGGTGAATGGCAATTCTGCCCCGTTGTGAATTTCAAGTCCCGGCGTGCAGGGTTGAAAAATTGATGAGTGATGAGGAGGCGTGTTCTGCGCAGGGCAGTATTTCTCGATCGTGACGGGGTCATTATTCGCAAGGCCCCGGAAAACCATTACATCACAGCATGGGAGCAGGTGGAATTTCTTCCTGGCATACCCGAGGCCCTGCGGCAATTGAAGCGCAGCGGGTTTCTGCTGGTGGTCGTGACCAACCAAAGCGCCGTCTCCAGAAACCAACTGGCGGTCGATGTCCTGGAGTTGATCCACAAGAGAATGGTCAATCATCTTGCCCAGGAAAACGTCACAATTGATGCGGTTTATTATTGCCCGCACGACCGAAACGGAGATTGTCAATGCCGGAAGCCCCGCCCCAGAATGCTGTTGCAGGCCGCCGAGGAGCACGGGATCGACTTGCAGCAATCCTGGATGGTGGGAGACGCGGCAAGCGACATCGAGGCCGGCCGCGCGGCCGGTTGCAGAACAGTCTGGTTGCGGCCTGAGAGACTTGGTGGTGAAAGCCGGCCTCCGGCCGAGTTCAGCGCAACCTCTATTCAGGAAGCGGCAGACTGGATATCAGGCGCGGGTTCCCGGTAAACAAAACGGCATCGAGCCCGGAATTTTTTTCGAGTCCTCTCAACATGATTGCCGTGTCGCTCGCCTGCTGAGGCGCTATGCGGATCGCCTATCTCACAGCCCGGTATCCTTTCCCGCCGATCGGAGGGGACAGAGCTCGTGTGTATTACACGTTACGCCACCTGCTCCGCTCTCATGAAGTTACTCTCTACACCTTGGCTTCAGCCCCATGGTCTCGACGGCGGAGCCATCAACCTGATTTGCCGGGCCTCGAAAAAAGGTCTTTTCAAATGACGAAGGCTGCTTTCGCCTGGAACGGTGCAGTTGCTTTCTTTTCCTCCCTTCCGTTGCAGGTTAACCTCTACCAGTGTTCGGACCTGTGGCGAAAGCTGGATTCAGACATCCGCAGCGGTGCTTATGATTTGTTGTTTGTCCACTTGATCAGGATGGCGGAGTACGCCCGGCCTTACCGGCATCTTCCGCGTGTCCTGGATATGGCCGACTCGATCTACCAGCACTACGCGCGGATGCGCAAATTCTGGTGGGACCCTCAGTGGGTTGGCGCCCGAATCGATCGCGACAGAGTTCGCCGCTACGAGGCGGAGGTTCCAGGCTGGTTCGACAGGGTCTTGATCCATACGGAGGAAGACCTCGAGTGGGTCCGAAAACAGTCCGGGGCCACAAATTTAACGCAATCCTTGATGGGAGTTGACCCTGACGAATTCGCCTTCCACGAAGGGCCGTACGAGCCCCGGCGCATCATCTATTGCGCCAAGCTGGACTATCTGCCGAACGCCGATGCCGCCCTCTACTTCGCGAACGAGATTTTTCCACTTGTGCGGCGACGAATGCCGGACGCGCAATTTACTGTGGTGGGATTCAATCCGCCCCGCTCCGTGCGAGATCTGGCGGGAATTCCGGGCGTCGAGGTGCGGGCCAACGTGGTGGATATCCGCCGGGAGATGGCTGGCGCGGCGGTCAGCGTGGCCCCGGTCCGGTTCGGCGCAGGAATTCAGAACAAGGTCCTGCAGTCACTCTCGATGGGCATTCCAGTGGTATCGACTTCGTTTGCGGCAAGACCTTTTGGGGACCCCGAAGGTTCTCTATTGCCTGCCGCGGGAAGTCCCCAGGAATTTGCGGACCTGGTTGTCAGAGTTCTCGATGACCCGCAGTATCGCTGCCAGTTGGCACTGGCAGGCCGGAGACTGATCGAGCGGCGTTTTCAGTGGGACCAGGTTTTGGCCCCGTTGGACCAAATGCTGGAGGACCTCGCGGAAAAAAGGTTCGAAGCGCGGCCATGTTAAAACGGCAGATTCGCAAGTCGCAGTTGACGTTGCTGGCAAGCGACACAGTCGCCATCCTCGTGGCTGTGCAGGCTGCCATCTTTCTGGGTACCGGGCAATACCTCCTGCTGGCGCGGGGATTCAAGAGTATTGTGGTCGGTTACTGGTTCTTTCTGTCGCTCCTTTTCTACATTACAGATCTCTACAACCTGCGGCGTGATCAGCAGAGCGATGAGCTCGCCAGTCTGGTCGTGCTGGACTCCGCGCTGGCCGCGGCGTTCCTCACGCTCAGTTTTTATTTCTATCAACGGTGGAGCTTTGGAAGAAGCTTCTTCGTGAGTCTTTTCCTGGTGACGCCAGGGCTGGTGATGATGGGGCGGCTGGCATGGTCTCGCCTTCGCGGCGCGCTGACTCGCCCCTCTACGATAGCGGTCCTCGGTGATGGCCCGGCGCTCGAGGAGTTGGGAATGGTTGCGCGCGAACACAGGCTCAAGGTGGTCAACGTGCAGGTTGCAAGGTGTATCCCAATACCGGCTGGCGCTCAGAGTGAGACCCATTCGCTGCACGACGGCGCCGGCGAACTGCAGGACATTGTGGCAAATCTGCGGCCGGACATTATCGTCCTGGAGCCCTCGGCCCCGCTCGATCCTGGGACAGCGCGGGCGCTGATCGATGCCCGGTTTTCTGGCGTTGCCGTCCTCGACTTCCCAACTGCATTCCAGATGCTCAGCGGCAAGCTTCCCCTGAATCACATGGACGGCCAATGGTTCCTGAGCGCACAGGGATTTCAATTCTTCGAGAGCAACATCGCGGTGAGGGTGAAGCGATTGCTTGATTTGGGTCTGGCCTTTGCGCTTCTCGTGATCACGGCCCCCCTGCTGCCACTGATCGCGCTGGGCATCAAACTGCTGTCGAAAGGGCCGGCCCTTTTTATCCAGGAGCGGGTGGGACGGAGCGGCCAAATCTTCCGGCTCTTCAAATTTCGAACCATGTCCGTGGGTGCGGACACTGCGGGTCTCTGGACCCTGAAGAATGATCCTCGGGTATTCCCCTTCGGACGCTTCTTGAGGTTAACGAGGCTTGATGAACTCCCTCAACTCATCAACGTCTTGAGGGGAGACATGAGTTTCGTAGGGCCGAGGCCAGAAAGCCTCCTGCTGGTGGATCTCTACCGGCGGGAGATTCCTTATTACAACTTGCGCAGCGCCGTTCGTCCTGGCATCACCGGATGGGCGCAGATCAATTATCCTTATGGATCTTCGGTCAAGGATGCGGTGGAAAAGTTGAAATACGATTTGCACTACATCCAGCATCTCTCGCTGTTGTTCGACATCCAAATCGTTTTAAGGACTATCCGGACCGTCCTGGGCCGCCAGGGCAGCCAGTGAGGAAGCGGCGCCGGACGAATATGTAAAGCCAGTAGAAACTCAGTGGCCGCTGTCGAAAGAAAGAACCTGCGGACGGAATGCATTGATGACAAGAAAACTGGAAATCGTTCTGGCCCTTATTCTCGTTGGGACTTCGTTTGCCTTCGGCGGAGTCCAGCCGATTGCTTATTCGTTGGCCGAAATATCGGTGTTCGCCGTCGTCGTTCTGTTCCTCTGGAGCCAGACGCGGCAAGGGAGAATCAGCCTGGCTTTGCCGGTTTGGCCTCTCCTGTTTGTGCTGTTTGTAGCGCTTCAGTTGCTTCCCCTTCCGCAATCCTTGCTGGCTGCAGTGTCGCCGGCGCGCCAAGTGACGCAGGCCTGGCTTGCACCGATCCAGAGCGCCGGTTCCTGGAGCGCCCTGAGTATTTCCCCTGCTGCGACCATCCTGGGTTTTTTCAAGGTCCTTGCCTATCTCGGCGTTTTTTTTCTTGCCACCCAGATGTTTGACTCCGGCAAGCGGAAAAGCACGATGCTGACAGTCTTGATTGCTTTAGGGTGCCTGGAAGCAGGCTATGGAATTCTCCAGTACCTGCTGGGTTGGAATAAGATCTTTGGCATAACCAACCCTTATGATTCCTGGGTCGCGTTCGGCACCTATATCAATCGCAATCACTTTGCCGGATTAATGGACCTTACATTTCCGCTCGCCTTCGCGTCCGCATTTGACTCTTATCAACTCTGGTCGGACCCCCAGCGCCGCATAGCTTCCACAAGGTCCGGCGGTGAAAGCCCCCTTGAGTTTCGGATCGTCTTCTATCTTTTCCTGGTTGTCATTATGGTGATGGGCGTCGTCTTTTCCAATTCCCGCGGAGGCATCATCT
The DNA here is from genome assembly GCA_035712365.1 of Terriglobia bacterium. Taxonomy (NCBI): domain Bacteria; kingdom Pseudomonadati; phylum Acidobacteriota; class Terriglobia; species Terriglobia bacterium. The sequence continues at coordinate 117,875 of DASTAW010000041.1, read as the reverse complement.
CCGTGTCCCTGGCCTTGATTGTGTTGTCGGTCCTGACGCTCCTGAAGGTTCGGCGCAGGAGTTGGGGGCTCGTAATCGCAGGACTTGTTACTCTGGCGGCGGCGTTTTGCCTCTGGATTGGAATGGGAAGTATCCTTCATCGATTCGTAAATATGAGTCACGCCGAGTACGAGGGGACGTTACGACGAAGTATGATGTGGAGCGATACTGTACAACTTTTTCGTCATAATCCCATCCTGGGCACGGGGCTGGGAACTTATCAAGACGCCTTGCGTCCTTTCCAGACCCATCTTGTCAATTTGACAGTCGATCATGCCCACAATGATTATCTGGAGTTTGCGTCGGAAACAGGCCTGATCGGTTTCGTCCTTCTGTTCGTTCCCATTTTTTATCTCCTGGTGCGGATGATCATCTCTTTTCTCAGGGACCATCGGCGTTACCGTAGCGCCATCCTGCTGGGGTGCATAGGAAGCACTCTCGCACTGTTGACGCACAGCCTGACAGACTTCAACTTGCAGGTCCCCGCCAATGCCATGATCTTCGCTGCGATTCTGGGGGTGGGATACAAGGCCGCCTGCATTGAACCCAGACAAGAGACCCAGAAGCCTGAAACCTCCGGCCTCTGAAGTGATGATCCTTCCGACCGTCAGAACAATCCCAGGCGCAGAATTTCCTCCACGATCTCTTCGGGAGAGCGCCCGCCGGTCGCTATTCTAAAGTCTGCCTGCCGGTAGAAGGGGAGGCGTTGTTCAAACAGTTCAAAGAAGCTGTCTCGATCGCGGAACAAGGGGCGATTGTCCATGACGGAACATCGCTGCCAGAGTTCCTCGATGGGGCAGTCCAGCCAGATGATGGCGCCGTGGGACTGCCGAACCAGTTCAAAATTCGGCCTCTGCACAAAAGTCCCTCCGCCTAAGGCTATGACGGCTGGGGGCGCCTTTGCGACTTCCACCAGGGCGGCGCGCTCTAACTGGCGAAAGAAAGGCTCCCCGGCATGCTCAAAGATCTGGCGAATCGTCGCCCCCTGTCCTGCCTCGATCACTGTGTCCAGGTCCACAAATGGCCACCGCATCCGCTGCGCCAGAACCGTGCCGACTGAAGACTTACCGGCCCCCATGAATCCGACCAGGTAAATCAATTGTTGCCGGTGATTGTTCATACTGGAGGAAAATCCCCGTGTGCAATTATAGGAGGCGATTTGAGGATTTCGCAACTGAGGGTGGTTTGGTTTGGTCCCGTCCGGCAGGCGCCGGGGGAGGCGAGATCATGGCATGAATTTAATGGGAAGGCAACGAGAAGCCCCCGGCCTCCGATACGACCGCAATATGGAGGGAAACACTCGCACCGGGCGACTGCTTACTGCTGACGAACGCGAATGGTGCCGCTGAACGAGGTCACCTCCAAGGTGGCCTGCCCACTGCCCTGAGTGCCGAAAATACTGTTTCCGGGTGGATGAAACGACTGCGACGAAGGTCCGCGCGATACCAGAGGAAACTGATTGTCCAGTTTTCCGCGTACGGTTTTGGCGTCAAGTTCGAAGGAAGCGCTGGAGGGACAAATCACGGTAATGTCGCCACTGTAATCAGAGAGGACGTAATCTCCTCCAGGCGCAAAGTCGCCCTCGTACAAGATTGTGCCCGAAGTCGTTGTACCATGCAGGCGGGTGCTCGCGGGACTCACGAAGTGAAGATTGCCGTTGATGGAATAGGCCTCCACGCGCCCTGAGCTACGGATGATTTCGATGTTGCCGCCCACGGAGCGAATCGACAAATGGCCTTCTGCATCGGCAACCGAAATCGTCCCTCCAAGCGAGTCAACCGACGTGTCGCCTTTAATGGATTCTATGTTGATGGTCCCCTGTGGGTCATGGATATCCAGGCTGGCGCCGGAGGGGACCTGAACAACGTAGTCCACAACCGGATTCGGGACCGCCTCCGAACGGTGAATCAGATACGATGTGAAGTGGAGCTTGTCTGCGGGGCCCTGAGCGGGGACCTGTTCTGTGTCGACTGCAACCTTTGGTGATGCGATTGTGTAAGCCACGTGGACCTGCAAGCGGTCCCAGCCTCTTACCATAACTTTGCCCGCCAGGTTCGAAATGCTTACCCGCGGGGTGGCGGTCGTTGAAATAGTCTTTTCAGATTGCCCTGTTCCCTGCGCCATCAGCAGCCCGGCAGGAATCAGTAACATCGCTCCGACGGCTTTTGCGCCGCTGTTGATTCGGAATTTCTTCAATCTAAGCACCGTGTTGACTTTCCTCTCACCAATCACCGACCGCCATACTCCAAAGCCGAAGCAAGCACTTCTGCCTTCTGGGCATAGGCTTGCATCAGGTAATCGCGCACGAGGGTATTCTGGGGTTGCTTTTGAAGCGAATCAAGGCATTCCTGAATGGAATTGTTCAGTGAAGTCAGCCCAGCCTGATAGACCCTTTGGGCTGAGGGGTCCATCGATGCTTCATGGGCCCTATAGTCTTCTTCCATCTCCCGTACAGTTCGCACGAGCTTCGATTGTACGCCGAGCAGGTCCGCTTGGCGCGCGCTCGAAGCGGTGGCCGAGGTTACAGCCGGGTTCCGGCTTTCACGGTTCTGAATGTCACCCTTAAAAACCATGATGACCGCCAGCATCAGGGCAAATGCCAGGACAGCGGCAGGGGCTGTGCGGGGTACGAACGGGACCGAGGGTATCCATCGTTGCCAGAACTTCGCCCTCTCACGGATCACACCCTCCTGGGCCAGCGCCGACCTGATGTTGCTCCAGACACGAGGCGAAGGAGACTCCAGGGGCAGGTCTCTTGCAGTAAGCCGGATTAATTCGAGGTCATCCAGAAGCGAGCCGCAGGACGAACATCGCTCGGCGTGGAGACGAACATCGAGACTGGCTTCGCCTTCCAGATACTCCGCCAGGGACGCGTTAAATTCCTGGCATCCAAAATTTTCCGTCTGCTTCTGACTCTCTTCTGCCATGGCCTTACTGCTCCTCTCTCGCCTCTCTCGCCACCTGTGCAGGCGAGCTCCTTTCCTGTTGCCGCTGACGCTGCTGGAACCACTCGCGAAGTTTCAGACGGGCTTTGTGGAGTTGAGACTTCGAGTTGCCGATGGAGCAATTCATAATTTCAGCGATTTCATTATGTTCATAACCTTCCACATCATGCAATATGAAGACGGTCCGGTAACCTGGAGGAAGTTCCGCGATGGCCCGGTTGATCCCGATGCGGTCAATGGACCCGACCAGGCGGCGGTCGTCGTCGCCATAATCCCGTTTGACCGGTTCTCCCTGAGAATTCTCCGTTTCGTCCAACGAAATCTGGTTTATCCCCTTTTTCCGCAGGTGCATCAAGACGACGTTCACCGACAGGCGATGCAGCCATGTGGAAAAGGCAGATTCGCCTCGAAAGGTACTGATCTTTCGAAAAAGCTGCAAAAATGCTTCTTGCGTCAGATCTTCCGCTTCCGTCGGATTGCCGAGCATGCGAAGGCATAGCGAATAAACACGCCTCTTGTGGGCCTCGAAGAGCGCTGCGAATGCCTCCTCGTCGCCTTGCTGGGCGCGCGCGATCAACTGAGTCTCTGTAGCGGCCGGTGGCGCCGCAGGTTTCTGTGGACTCAACAGTTCACACTCGATGCCGCACCTAGACTCGATCTTATGATGCGGTGACGAAAATCGGAGTTGTCTCCAAAGTGCAGTTCAAAAGGGGGTCAGGGGCCTTCTTTTTACCGCCCGACCGAGTTTCGAAAATCCGTCTCGGCAGTGGGGTTACTGGCTTCCTGGAACCTCCACAATGGCTTTGCCGACGCCCACGTTTCCCGCCATGTCATAGGCCCGCAAGGTTATAACATGCTCGCCAGGGCTGAGATCACCTGTTCTTACCGTAAAGGTCTCGATTTGGGAGTCGATGATTCCGTCATCGGAATTGATCTCGTGCCAGCCGTTGCCTCCCGCGGAGCTCTGGGCTTTATGCAGCGGCGAGGTCGTGTCTTCGACCCGGAACTGGACCACCGCGTGTTTCCCCGTGACTTCGCTGTGTGCCACACTCACCACCGGCGGAGTATTGTCAATCCAGAACGGTGTGCTCAACATCCGATCTTCCCGGGCCGTAGCCGGGGGGTTTGACAGGTCATCGGTCGCGACCAGCATCGCCGTATATTGGCCGTCGGCCAGTGTGGAATGGTCCAGGGTGTAGCTGCTCGCCTTGATCTTGTCCTTCACGAGGTGCCACCTGGTTTCATCGGACGATTTGAGATAGAGGGAATATTCCAGGTTGTCACCGTTGGGGTCTGACGCCTTCCAGGTTAGCGTCACCGGGTTCTTTGTGGTACTCTGGGCCGTCTGCGACGGGTCCGCATAGGTGATCTGCGGCACCGCCGTCACGCTGACAGCGGAAACAGTTGCAGATGAGACGCTGCTGCCGGTGCTGGTCCGCTCACCGGCGTTACTGACGTTAAACGATTCGATTTCGGGCGGGAGGTTCTGGTTTAGATAGGCAACTGAAACCTCATCCAGCGAGGGCCGCGCGGTCGCCGTCCCTCGAAAGAGTGCTTTCCACTGGACATAGCGGGCCGCCGGGCTGGTGATCCGGCTCCCGTCCTGGTTGCGATAAGGGCCGACCCAGTCGCTCCAGGTTTGATCGGGCCGCTTAAAGTTTCCGCTCCGCGTATAGAGTTCAATCGAACTTCCCGCAGGTACATCGGCTCTCCAACTGATGACGCCCCAGCGCGAGATAAAACTGGTGTCGTTCACGGGCGATTCGTATGTCCCTTCGCGCTCTGATGTATCACTCATCCTGAAGAGCTTTGCAACATTACTGGTGGCAATGTACAGATTGTTTTCCTCGCTCATCAGTCGCGTGGCAACAGATTCATGCGTTTCGGTCAGGAGGGTGAGGTTCTCGCCGAATTGTGATGGGTCCAGCTCAAAAATCTGGCCATCTGAGTCGGTGGAAAAGATGATCTTTTTCCCCACCACCGCCAAACCGTAGGCGCTTTCGCTGTTGGAATTCCACAGGGTCTCGACGGCCGAGGCGGGAGAAATGCGGACCAGTTCCCCTTTGCCCCGCGGCATAGTGAGGCCGCCAGGCGCCGCCACCCCTGGCCCCGGACGGATGAAGCTGGGAGCAGCGCGTTTCTTTTCCGTAGGCGGCGCCGGTTTCCCGGGATTTTGCTCAGGCACCTGGTTATCCGCCGCTACGTCATTCTGTGTATCAGCCGTTACGGTGACAACCTGCGCCGGGAGGGCCATCTCCGGCGTCTGCGGCATCAGCATCATCGGCACGCCTCTTTGTCCCGGCGACCCCAAGGCTGAGGCGTAAATGTTTCCCTGCGTGTCAACTGCCAGGTCGTGAATTTCCGGAAGGTCCGCCTGATAGATCACGAATGCCTTGCCGTCAGGAGCAATCCGATAGACCAGCCCATCCGGTACGCTTCCTGCCAGCAGGTTGTGATGTTGGTCAAATGTCAGGCACATGATGTGGGTCTGGTTACTGTCAAAGAAAACTTTGCCCTTGCCTGACCGGTCAACTTGCAGAATCTGGCCCTGGTCGCCCGTGGCGACGTAGAGACGGCCTTCGGAGTCGAACACCATTGCCCAGATGTACTTGGTATTGGGATCATAGAAAACCGACGACTTGCCGTCCGCATCAACCCGGTAGATCTTGCCTTCGGGAGAACTTCCGACGTAGAGGTCGCCATCGGGACCCACCGCCAGAGCAAAAACGTCAGGCTCCTGGGTCTTGAAGAACAGCGATGACTTGCCGGCGGCGGTTACCCGAAAAACTTTGCCCTGGTGTCCGGTGCCGACATAAATATTGTGCTGACGATCGGCAACAAGCGAAAGCGCCAGGGCCTCATCGGGGTTGAACACCATCTTCGCCTGAGGAGCCAGGCCCAGTTGGCCATCCATGTTGATGGAAACGCCCGTCAGCCTTCCTTTGAGGAATTCTTTGAAGTCACTCACCTGCCAGGTGGAGGTTTCCACGCCCGCAATCGGCAGCGGGGCCACCAGGGCAACTATCGGAACAAGTAAAAGCAATTTCGCCATGAATTTCATGAACACGCTCTTGGGATGGATTCTAAGCCTCACCGTTTTCGCGACGATAAGGGGCTCCATCAGTTCCCTACGTTTTCCACGTTCAAGTACAGTGTCTTTTGTCCTTCGATCGTATACTGCGTCGGCTTCGTCTGGTAGTCACCAACAACCGAAGCATTGCCGTAGATGACGCTGTTGGAAACGGCCGGGTCGGCCAGGAAGGTCTGCACAAGTGACGGCGGAGGTGACGGGTACTCTTCGCCCTGCAGGGTCAGGGAGCGTTGCGGCGTCATCAGAAGCGCATAAAGTCGATTATTTCTGCGCATCCTGTTGAGCGCCCGCACCAGTTGCTGCAGGTCGCGCGGAGTTGTGCCGATGGGGGTCAGACGATTCTGAATTGCGTTGAGGCTCGCACCGCTCCCTACAACCAGAGAGAGCCTTTTGTCGCTAATGCTTTCCGGAATATCGACAGGAATTTTCTCGACCTCCGTCTCCCCCGAGGATGTGCGCAGCAGCCCGGTTACTTCGATATGGTCTCCAGGACTCACCTGTGACTTGGTGCTCCAGACCTGCTCCAAGACGGCCACGCGTTTTTCATCCCTGGAAACGATCTTCAGGTCAATTCGCTGGATCCTCAAGCCTGGGAAATCGCCACCCAGAAGATAATTGAGCGGGGATGAAACCGAGGCGCCGGCCAGGGCCGCTGTGTTGATTTCACCGGACGCCACGTCCTCAACCGTGACGGTCTCGCCCCCCTCCAGGTAAATGTTCCCTTGCAGGTCCAGCGTGGAAGGCCCCAGGCTTCTCTCCGTGCCGCCCAGAGTAGAAATAACGCCCAAGTTTAACAACAAGGGCGAGAGGAATGACTGCTCGACGATGTCGAAGTTGTAATCTGTTTTCGTATTCAGGCTTGAATCTAAATGGATATGGACCGGGATCATGGGCGCCCTCTCGCCCAGCACGCCGTAAACCGCTCCAAAACGGTCCTGCCGAATGGTGCCCACTTCCGGCCCCGGCACGTCGATCTTGAACGAACTCGCGACGCTCGGAACTGACGCCAGTACGTGCGACTCGGAGAAAGGTATCTTCGTTGGCCCCACCATTAGGAAGCGGTGGCCGCAGGCATAAATATCATTTTCCCTCCGATAGGTTACCGTGCAGTCGACGTTCAGATTCAAATCGCCCCTCACCAGCGACAGGCTGACCATTGTTCCCGGCTCGGGTCCCTTGGGACCAGCCTGTTGGGCCTCGGGGCTGCTGGAAATCCCCGCCCCTTGCATCGGCTGAAAGCCCATCCGGTTGAATAGCGGAGCATAGGTCTGCATGGCTTCGGCTGAGAAGCCGCCAAAGCGAAGCGGCAGCAGCAGGTCCATGAGCCCGCCATTATTGCTCGCCGGGGGCAGACGCTTCATCAGGTTGTTTATGCTTGTAGCGTCCGGAGCCTCATCGGGAATCAGCCGCGCTGAGCCGTCAGGATGGAGTGCTGTGCCTGCAATCTTGAAGGGCAGGCTCGCAGGCGCGCGGGTGGCCTGTTCTGCATTGGCAGCCTTCGGCGGCTTGGGAACTACGTCCAGCATCTCCTGGATGGGCGTTACGCCCGCGATCGCCTCTTTGGCGAAGGGGAAAGCCAGGGCCACCGCCCCAACCAGCTTGCCGTCAACGTATATCGGACTTCCACTCATCCCAGCAATCACGCCAGTCTCGGCCAGCGGCCCGCCCGACAGGCGCACCAGGATCACGTCGTGCTTCGGCGCCAGAAGGTTCTTGAGCACACCCAGAAACTCAACCTGAAATTCCTGAACTTTATTGCCCTGGAACACCGTCCGGCCAACGCCTTTAAGCCCCGGCCGGATACCGCTGAGCGGAAAGAACTGGTCCTGGCTTTGGGCCCGGAGAGCGGAAGCTGCCAGCAGCACGAGCGCCGCGGCGGCGATGCACTTACGGAATCGCATATTGAAGCGTTACCTTAAATAAATCAACAATTAGTCTACGGGACACAGAATTGCTACGTCAAGCAAGCTCAGGGGCGCCACGTGCGGTAGTAGTCTTCCAACCGTCGTGCAAAATCCCCTGCGGATTCGCCCGGCATCATCTTGATCAAATCGCCAATCCACAGGTGCGCCTTCCCTCGAAGGGGACGGTCCTGCGTGCGGGGCCAGATCTGAAAGAGCCCTTGAATCATCAAGGGGACAACGGGCAACTGGAGCCGCTCCGCCATGACGCCAACGCCGGGCCGGAACGGAAGCAGGCGGCCGTCCCCGGTTCGCTCACCCTCGGGAAAAAGCAGCGTGGAATATCCACGGTCAGCCAACCTGCCTGCGTACCGCAGTGCCTCCTGTGCGCGGCTGGGCTCGTCTGAAATCAGGTACACATTAAACGCCAGACGTGCCCAGAAGAGTGCGGCTTTCGAATGGCCGCGCAACGCAGCTTCTCCCATCGCGGGAGCCACCCGGCGGCGAATCCGCGGTGGAAGCGATCGCAGGATTACCGGCGGATCAATCAGGCTCTGGTGATTTGACACAAACAACACGGGTCCTCTAAGTTGCCGTAGCTTTTCGCCTCCATGGACCACCGTCTTGACGTAATAGCGGAGCAGCGGAAATGCCAGCAGCATCTGAAGCGCCTCTCGACCGACCGCAGCAGCGCGCGAAAGGGGCCAGCGAGGCTCGGTCGGGCGAGCGATCCTTGGAATAGCTTCGTGCGTTGCGTATGGCTGCTGAACCTCCGGCAGGCTTCCGGTCCTTTCGGAAGGACGAAAAGCAGTGGGCGGCGGGGCAGTCGCGGAGGTCGTCTGAAGAAGTTTCTCGATGTCTCCCACCGTTTGCGCGCGCGCCAGTTCCTGTTCGTCGAATGAATAGCCGCGCGTTTCGAGCCAGGTCAGCAGCTCCACGCGGTCAAGCGAAGACAACCCCAAATCCTCGGCCAGGCGCGACTCCGGCTGCGCTCTTTCAATCGGGGCGCCAAGCCGGGCAAGGAAGTCTCGCCAGTCACTCGGCTTTCCGGCACGGGCGGACGGTGGCCTCGCTTCGGCGTTCCCGGAGCTTACCCATCTGGCCACCGTGCTGCGTTGAAGTTTTGAAGTGCTTAGCGTCCGGGGCAGGGAAGCCTCCGGCCATACGGAAAAGCCACGCACCCGTTGGTGGGGTTCAAGCATGGCGTTCGCTGTCTGGACCGCGCCTTCGAGATCGCTCACGGTTGCGCCCGGCTTCGGCACCAGCACGGCGTGCACGACGGTCCGGTTGACACGCGTCGGCCCGATCCCGGCTTCCTTGCCCACAACCGCGGCATCCTGGACCTGGGCGTGATTGCGGAGCGCCTTTTCGACGTCGTCAGGGTAAACGTTTAATCCTTCCGCGGTCACGATCACGTCCTTCTTGCGGCCAAGATACAGCAGATTGCCGTCCTCGTCGAATCGGCCCAGGTCACCGGTGTGCAGCCATCCACCCGCAAAGCTTTCCCGTGTCGATTCGGCGTCCTGGTAATAGCCCGGCGAAATGTTGGCTCCTCGCACGAGAATTTCACCATCTTCGGCTATGCGAGTTTCCACTCCGGGCAGAGGCTTGCCGACGCTGCCGCGGCGAATCCTGAATGGGTGCGTGATGGTGATTGCGGGGGCCGTTTCCGTCAGTCCATAACCCTGGATGACAGCGTATCCCAGCCCGTTCCAGAACTGCTCAAGTTCCGCCGGAAGCGTCGCTCCGCCCACCACAAAGGCCCACATCTTCCAGCCTAGGCGGCTGTGCATGCGGCGAAACTTCCACCAGCGCCTGGGAATCGACCAATGGGCCTTCCCAGCTTGCCCAATCGCTGCGTCGGGGTCTTCATATCCATCTTCGGCAAGCCGCACTTTGGCCCAACCGCCCATCGCTTCGAGCTGCTGCGGCACGGAGACTAAAACAGACGCGCGCCGGTCTTTGATGGTGCGTGCCAACATGGCCGGCGACTGGCTCTCAGGAAAGATGACCACGCCCCGCAAAAGCTGCGGAATAAAGAGCGCCGTTACTTGCCCGAACAGATGGCTGAGTGGAATCAGGTGGACAAACCGAATGGGACGGAAAGGAATGCTGAGCTTCTCATGCCGCTGTATCTCGCGCTCGATCGGCACAAGATTGGCCAGCAGGTTGCCGTGCGTGACGATCACGCCGCGCGGCTCGGCTGTTGTCCCGGAAGTGTACACGATCTCGGCAACAGCATCGCCGTCGATGGCTAGATCTTGGCCAGCGCGTGCCGGGGCCGGAGGCACTCCATCAATCTCTTGAATAAAGAACTGTTCAATTTCGTCCGCTTGAGCCTGCCCTGTCGCACGCTGCCGGGAGCGGTCAGTGATGAGCAGCGAAGCGCCGCTGTGTTTGATGATGCGGTCTAGAAATTCTGGAGAAAAGCCTGCATCGACCGGGACCACCGTTGCCCCTGCCAGGACGCATCCGTAGAAGGCCATAGCCCATCGGGCGCTGGGGATTGCCCACAAAACCACGCGCGGGGCCTCGTGCCCAGCCATCGCCCCCAGACGCCTTCGGCGCAGCCATTCGGAAAAAGCCAACGCCCGCTGCACTACCAGGCCGTAGCTGTATATATTCGAGCGATAAACACCCTGTTCGATCAACGCCGTCTGCTCCTTGTACTTCCCCATTCGCAGGATGTAGGAGGAGAGCGACGGTACGTTCTCTTCGGCTGAGATCGACATGTCCGCCCCTGGCGTGCGATTTACAGAAAAGACCTCCCTAATCTGCAAAGTGCAACCAGTAGAAGACCCGTGTCAAGCTGTATGTTTTTGATGGGCGGGAGGCGACTTCCGCAGACCGCCCGCCCTGCGGTCGCGAACGGCCGCGCTCCGTGCAAGGCCCATGAGAAACGACAAAATAAAACCGCAGAAAGAAAAAACGCCAACACCAATGGGGACATTTTTAATGAGTTAACCAGGGTGACATTTCGAAAGAGCTTTGATACAACGCTCCTGGAAAGGCTTGACAAGACTAGCTCAGGTATTGTGGGCATGAGGTGTTGCGGTGTATTCTTATCCACCGGCTGGATGGAACCGATGGTGGTTGCGCAATGCGGTTTGACAGGGTGTGACGGTGTTTACGCGTCGCCTAATTGTGCTATGATTTCTGTGAGAGCTTACGAAGCCTCGCGTTGGCTGAGAGAGCCGGACGAAAATCAGGTAGAGGCCCCGCCACGATTCGACTTACATCCCCAGCCCTCTTCGAGAAGCTCGACCCTTTTATTGGCCTCACTGGGCCGAATCGAGGTAGAAGGCAAATTGGAATGAAGGTTAGTTTCAAACCATCCATATTTTTCATCGAGGACATTCATGGGAACTGCTGACCTCGCCGTCAAGGAAGCTGCCGCTACTTCTTCGCGACAGGAAAAGGTTATCAATGATTTGAGTATCCAGGTGGCCACCGTGAATGGTTCCGGCAGCCAGAGCGCCAACACCGTCCTGCTGCGGTCCATTTTCCGGATGGGGATTCCGGTCTCGGGAAAGAACCTCTTTCCGTCGAACATTGCCGGGCTGCCCACGTGGTATACGATCCGCGCGTCGAAGAACGGTTATATCGCCCGGCGCAAGGAGATCGACTTCCTGGTTGCGATGAATCCCGAGACGGCCGAGGAAGACGTGATATCGCTGGGACCTGGTGCAAGCGTGGTGTTTGATGAGAAGTTAAAGCTGCAGCATCTCCGGGATGACGTGATTTTTTACCCCGTGCCTTTTGATGTGCTGGTGGCCCCGGTCTGCCCGAATGCAAAGCTGCGGAAGCTTGTCAGGAACATGATCTATGACGGGGTGCTGGCCAAACTGCTGGGCATCCCCATGGCAGAGATTCACGGAGCGCTGGAGCAGCATTTCCGGAAAAAACCGAGTGCCGTTGACCTCAACTTCAACGCTGCTCAGGTGGGCTACGAATACACTGAAAAGAACCTTCCCAAACGCGGACGATTTTACCTGGAACCGATGGACGCGACGCGAGGGAAAATCATTATCGATGGCAACGCTGCCGCCGCGCTCGGCGCGATGTTTGCCGGTGTTACGGTCTGCACATGGTACCCCATTACGCCTTCCTCATCGCTTGCGGAATCATTGACGGGTTACATGCGGCGCTACCGGATGGACCCTGAAACCGGCAAGGCCACTTTCGCGATCGTGCAGGCAGAGGATGAGCTTGCGGCCATCGGCATGGTGATGGGAGCCGGGTGGGCGGGCGCCCGCGCCATGACGGCGACCTCCGGGCCGGGCATTTCTCTCATGGCGGAGTTTGTCGGCCTGGGCTATTATGCGGAAATTCCGGCGGTGATTTTTGACGTCCAGCGCACCGGTCCGTCCACGGGCCTTCCAACCCGTACGCAACAGGGCGATATCCTCAAAAACGCTTTTCTCTCGCATGGCGACACAAGGCACCTGATGCTCATGCCTGCTTCTGTGGAAGAATGCTTCAGCATGGCCATCGAGGCATTCGACCTGGCGGAGGAATTCCAAACGCCGGTCTTCGTGATGAGCGATCTTGACCTGGGCATGAACAACTGGATGTCCGACCCATTTCCTTACCCGAAGAAACACATGGACCGTGGCAAAGTCCTGAGCGCGGAAGATTTGGACCGCCTGGGGGGATTCGCGCGTTACCGCGACGTTGACGGCGATGGCATCGGCTACCGGACACTGCCCGGCACCAAGCATTCCAGGGCCGCTTATTTTACCCGCGGAAGCGGACACAATGAGCGGGCCATTTATAGCGAGCGGCCGGAAGATTATGTGAACAACATGGACCGGCTGTCCAAAAAGTTTGAAACGGCGCGAAAGCGCGTTCCCGGTCCGTTGCTTCAGGAATCAGACGGGACGGAAATCGGCATCATCGCATACGGATCAACGCACTGGGCCATCGTGGAATCGCTCGATCAGTTGAGGCAGGAATACGAATTGCCGGTCAGTTATTGCCGTATTCGCGCGTTTCCATTCTCCCAGCAGGTCTTGGACTTTATTCGCCGGCACCAGCGGGTCTATGTGGTGGAACAGAATCGCGATGGCCAGGTGTATGAGCTGTTGCGAATCGAGTCTGACGCGGAGGATATTCCCAAAATTCACAGCATCCGCCACTACAAGGGACTCCCGATCGATGCTCGTAGCGTAACGGACGAAATCATTTCCAGGGAGGGCAAGAAGTAATCATGTCTACGACTGCCGTTCCACCATCCCCGCCGCAAAAATTGAACCGAATCGGCCTGGAGCCTTCCGACTACAAGGGCAACAAGAGCACCCTATGCGCCGGCTGCGGCCACAACGCCATCTCTGAGCGCATCATCGAGGCGTGTTTTGAGCTGGGCGTTGAACCGCACCGCGTGGCCAAGCTGTCAGGAATCGGATGCTCTTCGAAAAGCCCGGCCTATTTTCTGGCCAGCTCGCACGGGTTCAATTCGGTCCACGGCCGAATGCCGTCGATTGCCACCGGCACCATGCTGGCCAACCGTAACCTGATCTCCATCGGCATCAGCGGAGATGGCGATACGGCTTCCATTGGAGTTGGGCAGTTTGTCCATCTGATGCGCCGCAATCTTCCCATGATTTACATTATTGAGGATAACGGGGTCTACGGACTCACCAAGGGCCAGTTTTCAGCGACGGCCGACCTGGGATCAAAATTGAAGAACGGAGTGATCAACGATCTTCCGCCCATCGATACCTGCGCGCTTGCCATTATGCTGGGAGCAACGTACGTGGCCCGGTCATTCTCCGGCGATAAGAAGCAACTGATGGCCTTGCTGCAGGGGGCGCTCGGCCATCGCGGAACCGTAATGCTGGACGTAATTTCGCCTTGCGTCACCTTTAACGATCACGTGGGGTCCACGAAGAGCTATAGCTACGTCCGCGACCACGATGCCCCGTTGGGGGAGGTGAGTTATATTCCCTTCTTTGAAGACATCACAGTTGACTATGACCCTGGAACGACGACCGAAATCACTCTTCACGACGGTTCCCGGCTGTTTCTGAAGAAGTTAAATGCTGATTTCGACCCCACAAACCGGACGGAAACTCTGAAAGTGCTGATGGAAGCGCACGAAAAGGGAGAAATTTTGACCGGACTGTTCTATCTGGATACTCAAAAGCCCAACTTCATGGAGCTGCTGAACTTTGTCGATGAGCCCCTGGCGACCCTTCCTGAATCTTCCGTGCGCCCGCCAAAGAAAGTGCTCGACGAAGTGATGGACAGCCTGAAATAGTCGTGCAGTGCCGCCCAAGAGGCTGAACGCTAGCCGGGACGTGATCAATGGCCCCCGGCTTGTCGCGGCCCGGAACCCTTCGAACTTGAACCCGCCGCGGGACCTACATCTCGCGGCGCCCTTCTAGTGCGCGGAGCATGGTGACTTCGTCGGCGAACTCGAGGTCTGAGCCGACGGGGATGCCCATGGCAATGCGGCTGACTTTGACTCCCAGCGGCTTGACCAGCCTGGCCAGGTAAACGGCGGTGGCTTCGCCCTCGACCGTCGGGCTGGTTGCTACGATCATTTCACGCACCGTGCCGTCTTTGAGGCGGTCGATCAAGTTCTTTAGCTTGAGTTGTTCGGGGCCGATCCCCTGAAGCGGCGAAAGCGCGCCATGCAGCACGTGATACCGGCCGCGAAACTCATGCGCCTTTTCAACCGAAATTACGTTATAGGGAGTTTCCACTACGCACAGAAGTTCCGGGTCACGCCTGGGATCGGAACAATATTCGCATGGGTCTGCTTCCGTCAGATTGTTGCACACGCTGCAGAGCCGGATCTTGTCCTTGGCGTCGAGCAGCGATTCGGCCAGCCGCTGAACGTCTTCGCGCGGCGCGCGTTCAAGATGGAACGCGATTCGCTGGGCAGACTTCTGGCCGATCCCCGGCAGGCGCTTCAATTCATCGATGAGGCGCGCAAGAGGCGCGGCATATTCGTTCATTGTACGGATGTCCTGAGTTGTGGCGCGGAAGGAACCTGTTAAAGGCCGAGCCCTGGCAGATTGAGGCCGCCCGCCAGCGAGCCCATCTGGCTGGCAACTTGCTCATCAACTTTCCTGGCCGATTCATTGACGGCAGCCAGCAGCAAGTCCTGCAGCATTTCGATGTCACCCGACTTGTAGACCTCCGGGTCGATGTGGACGGCGACCAGGTGTTTTTGGCCATTCATCTTGACGGTCACCATGCCGCCGCCCGTGGAAGATTCCACCACCAGGTCATCCAGTTGTTTCTGAAGCTGTTCCTGGAACTGCTGGACCTGCTTAAGCATTTGCTGTACCTGTTGAAGGTTTTTCATGGATCACTCCCGGCTCAGATCGATTACGTCAACCAGGGTGCATCGGAATTTCTTTACCAGCGCTTCAACCCCTCCGTCGCTTTCGGCGCGTTCGCGAACGCTGCGACGGTCCTTGATCCCCAGCCTTTCCTCGCTATCGAGTGTAACACAAATTTTTACGGGTTGCCCCAGCACCTCCGCGCACAGCGCCTGGAGCTTTTCCTGCTGCTCGCGCGAGTTTAACAGGTCCGCCGCCCAGGAGTCGCTCTTCGAGAAAATGAAGCGGACCTCACCGTCCTCAAACCGCCAGCCCGAGACCGGATCAAGGCAACTGCTCAGAAGTTTTGATTGCCCGAAAGCCAGACTCTTGATCCTGGTCAGGCGCGGGTCCCCGGGAACCTCCAATGACACAGCTTGCGCCGTAGGCTTGGCGGAGGGTGCCTGCGGCGGGAGGGAACTGACGGGCCTTGCAACCTGCTCGGAAAATTTCTCCGGTTTGCGAGGCGGTTCCGTCTGTCGGGCGGACATTGGCGCTGGGGAAACCGAACGCGGAATGATCTGCGACCCGCTTCCGCTGGCAGGGTCGGAAGTAGACATGCTGGCGGAGGGCCCGGTTGCCGGCCGGGCGGATGACGCCGGACGGGGCCCGCTCAGTTCAGCCAGAAGGTTTTCCAGCGGTCCCAGCTTGCCGGCCTGGACCATTTTGATTAATCCAAGTTCGAGTTGGAAGCGGGGATTCAACGCATAGCGCATGTCGTTCTCAGTGCGCACCAGGATCTGAAAGAAGCGTGCGAGGTCCTCCTCGCTGAACTGCCCGCAAAGGCCGCCCAGCACGGCGCGCTGGCTGGCTGGCAGTTGAAGCAGAGGACTTTCCGCTCCGCAGCTTTTGGCAACCGTCAGGTTACGGATGTAGCGGGTGAACTCGCCGCAAAAATGGTTCAGCTCGTAGCCCTCCGAGGCGACCCGCTCCACAATCTGGAGGACCTTTCCCGCGTCACCGGCATCGATGGATTCCACCAGTTCGGTAAGGACCTGGCTCGGAACCACGCCCAGCAACTGCCGAACGTGGGCCTCTTCAAGGCCTTCGGCACTCGATGCGATGGCCTGATCGAGCAGCGAGAGAGCGTCGCGGAGGCTGCCTTCAGCGGCTTCGGCCACGGCGCTCAAAGCGCCCTCATCGGCATCCAACTGCTCCTGTTTCATCACCCACTCCAGCCGGTTGAGTATTTCTGAGTAATCCAGCAGGCGGAAGGAGAAATGCTGGCAGCGCGACTGGATGGTGGTCGGCAGCTTGTGGGCTTCGGTGGTGCAAAGGACGAACAGCGACCGCGGCGGCGGCTCTTCCAGGGTCTTCAACAACGCGTTGAATGCCTCGGTGGTCAGCATATGCGCTTCGTCAATGATGAAGATCTTGTAAAGATCGCGGGCCGGGAGATAGCGGACCGTTTCTCGCAGTTCGCGGATCTCATCGATGCCACGGTTCGACGCAGCGTCGATTTCAAAAACGTCTACCGAATTTCCCTGCGCGATTTCCTGACAGGAGGGACACTCGCCGCAGGGGGTGACCGTCGGTCCCTTGATACAGTTGAGTGACTTGGCCAGGATTCGGGCCGTGGTGGTTTTGCCCACGCCCCGCGCGCCGGAAAAGATGTATCCGTGCGCCACCCGCTGCTTGGTGACGGCGTTCTTCAGGGTGTCAGTGATCAGACGCTGCCCGGCAACGTCGTCGAAAACCTGAGGCCGGTATTTGCGGGCTATCACCTGGTAAGACATAACAACTGAGGTTGAGGCCAGAGGATGATAATTTGGGGACCCTTAGCTCACTCGGCGGCGTCCGCGTCCCTGGTCCAGAGCATTGGTCAGACTTCGGGTTGATCTGCGGCACACAGAGCGGCTCGCTACCGTTGCTTCCTTCCGGACCTGGCGGGGTTCACGAACATCCGTTGCACAGGGCCCGAAGTCTGAAAATGTCATGAAACCGCTTGTCTGGATTCGAAGCGGAATTCGCAACTCATTTAGCCTAACACGCAGAGCCGGTATCCGTCGATGCCTTTGGGCGCTGAGCATTGTGAGGCAAACATAACGCATGACCTACTGCGCCGGCAAGCGCTTGTGGAATCAAAGGAAATCCTCAGGTGCTTGCTTTTTTTCGACCAATTGTTTACCCTTTCGTGAAGTATCTGAGCCGGTATGAGGAAGTTGGCCTCATGCGGAGGGGACGCCAAAGACGCCAAACAAAGCAGGCCGCAAGCCTGTGTTGGAGGAATCAATTGAACACCAAAAGAACGATCCAAACCCTGGCCATTGCGTTCACACTCGCTGTCATGGTTGGCTGCCAATCCGCCACTAACCAGACGGACAATTCCGAACCCGCCCAGGAGAGCACAGCAGCAGCTTCGGGCCAGCCGGCACAACCGAGCCCGCTTAAACATCGGCGCGCAACTTCGCAATCGGGCGAAGCTGCGCAAGCTGCTGCCGCCCCTAAGACGGTTACAGTTCCCGCCGGCACTTCAGTCCACATCCTGCTCTCCACAGGGCTCAATACGGGCACGACGGCTCCTGGCAGCACTTTTAGTGGAACGCTGGCGGAGCCACTGGCGGTCAACGGCGTTACCGTTGCGCCCCAGGGAAGCTCGGTTGGCGGCCGTGTAACCAATGTGGTGAGCTCAGGACGGCTCAAGCGGCCTGCGGAAATATCCCTGATGCTGACGTCCATCACTCCGACCGGGGGCCAGCAGGTTTCGGTCTCTACCCAGACCTGGGGCGTCGCCGGGAAATCTCACAAAAAACGGAATATTCTAATGGGCGGCGGCGGCGCTGGCGTGGGAGCTCTGATCGGGGGAATTGCTGGCGGAGGCAAGGGTGCCGCTATCGGGGGCCTGGCCGGAGCAGCGGGCGGTACCGGGGCGGCATACGCTACCGGGAAGCAAGAGATTAAACTTCCGGCCGAAACCGCAATAACGTTCAAACTGACCGCTCCGGCCTCGTTCACTGCGCAATAGGAATGGATGGCTTATTCTGCAGAAGGGGCGTACGAGGCATGCGCCCCTGCTGCAACTATGGCCTTGGAACCTGGACAATGACGCCGTGCCAGCATTCCGCCCAGTAAGTGCAGTGACGCGCGCAAAGGCTGCCGGACCGAAGAGGTTCGGCCCTCGATCATCAGGTGGAGAAGGGGCAGTGCGACGGGGATCAGGAAGTTGAATTCCCTGAGGCGGCAGCGGGAGTGGATTCGGCAACCTTGTTCTTCACTTCGTCCAGCTCTCTTTTCAGGCGATCCTGCCGCCGGCTCAGGTTCCACGCGTACAGCATGAAAATCAGCCAGACAAACGCATATGCCAGAAAGAGGTATTTGTTAACCACGGCTAATCCTCCGAAGTTCTAAAAGCCAGAGTGCGGCGAATCTCGCTGAGCTCCCTTCGTAACCCCGCCAGGCCCAGGCGAATGCGGACCAGCAGAAAGAACAGAAGCGTAAATGTTCCTAAGCTAACCAGGAGAGTGGCCAGCATGCGGGGATCCAGTCCTGACCCGGGCCCACCCAGAATAACCGGCTGTGGGTGCTGCGTCCGCCACCACCGGATGGCCATATAATCGATGAGCACGTCCACGAAACCGATAATCCCCACCACGGCGCAAAGGTTGGCCGCCCGCCCGGGGTTGACCAGATAACTTCTCAGCATTAGGTAAGCCACATAGAGCAGCCAGAGAAGGAAAGTCAATGTCAGACGCGGATCCCACGTCCACCAGATGCCCCAGGCCGGCTTGGCCCACAACGGACCGGTCACCAGCACGCAGGTGCAGAATATGAATCCCACTTCAGCCGTGGCATGGGCCAATTCATCCGCAAACTGGGCGCGCTTCCACAGGTAGACGATGCTGGCTACGAAAATAATCGAGAATCCCATCAAAGATACCCAGGCCGCGGGAACGTGAATATAGAAGATCCTCTGCACTTCTCCCATGGTCATTTCTTCCGGGGCATAGAGAAAGATCATGTAGAGCGCCACAACCAGGCCTGCAAATGTGAGCGCGGAATGCAGACGCAATGGAAATTTTCTGATCATTCAAAGTCCCTGTAACTCGTTATCCTCATCGGCCACGCATCGAACAGCCTACTCCTCCAGAACGTATTCAAAAAGCAGGAATGAGGCAACCGTGAAGACCACGCTGATGCCTGCCACTCTGGCCACGCCGCCAACCCAGTTGCCGCCCGGATCACCGCGCATGGCGCTGCTGGTCGAGTCGATGGAAAGCATCAGAATCCAGAAAGCGACGGGAAACTGGAGCACGGTCAGCATCACTTCACGCATGCGCGTGTTGGCTGCGATGGCCCCAAAGATGGTCCCGAGCGCCGCGTAGCCCAGCGTCCCGAAGAAAGCAATCAGCAGCAACTGGCCGAGGGCCGGCAAAAAAGAAAAGTTGAACCATAGAGTGGCTGCGAACGCCATCACCACTTCGGCAATCCCCAGGAAAAGCAGGTTGGCCAGCATCTTGCCCACGAAAATCATGCTGGGGTCTACAGGGGCCAGCGTCATGCCTTCCAGGCAGGAGTTTTCGCGCTCCGAAGCGAACGACCGGTTAAACCCCAGCACTCCCGCAAAGGCAATCGCCACCCACAGCACGGCTGGCAGCAACCGCAGCGTCTCTTCGCGCGCGGTTTCAAAAGCAAAATTGAAAAGGAAGATGATGAGCAGGCCAAAAACGCACATGGAGGCCAGAGTCTCACGGTTTCTCCACTCCACGCGAAGGTCTTTGAGCACAATACTCCAGATGATGGTCAGGCTATTCATCGCCACCCGGCCCGCTGGCCCGCATGATCCCAAGGGCCTTGAACGGCGCTTCGCCGAGAGGGCCGTTATAGCGAACGCGGCCCGCCTTGAGCGATATCAGACGTGTAGCCAGCGCGGCCCCCTGCTCGAAATCGTGTGTGGAAAAAAGCAGGGCCTTCCCCTGTTCCGGCAGGCGCAGAAGCAGCTCCTCGAGCTTCTTCACCGACTCATGATCCAGGCCCGTGAACGGTTCGTCGAGAATAACAAAGTCCGGGTCGTGGAGAAAGGCGCGCGCCAACGATGCCCGCTGCTGCAGCCCGCGAGAAAGATCTCGAGCAAAAACATTCTCACGCGGCCGCATGTCAAATATCTCGAGCGCAGCGTCAATGCGCTTTTCAAGATCGCTCAAACTGAACAGCCTTCCAAAAAACCTCAGGTTTTCACGGACCGTCAGCTCTCCATAAAGAAACGTGGCATGCGAAACAAATCCGATCGCCGCTTTGGCGCCTGCTCCGTCATGCTCGATGTTTTTGCCGGCAAAGAGGACCTCGCCGGAACTGGGTCGCGCGAGTGAGGCCAGCATGCGCAGAAGAGTGGTTTTGCCTGCGCCATTCGGGCCGTAAAGCAGAGATGACTCGCCGCAACGGATGCCCAGTGTGACTTCCTTCAGGGCAGCAAGGTCGCCAAAGAACTTCGTAACGTTGCGGACTTCCAGCGCCGGCTTATTGACGTGATCCCCGGGAGACATAAGGCTTGGATTTCGCGGAAGGTCCTGCTTTCAGGATAGCCACTGCCTTCGCTTTCAGTTCCAGGCGTTCCTTCCAGTATTGCTTTTCCGGTACTTTGCCGGAGGCATACAGTTCGTCGAGATCCGCAATGGAGTTTATCAAAGTGTCCAACCTGGCTCGAAACTGCTTCTGTACAGGACTGCCCTGTTGCCTGGCTTTCCAGCGGGGCCATTCCTTGGATGCTCGAATTCCCAGCGCCCACAATAAGACCAGCAAGAAGCAGAGCAGGAGAGGGACGCCTACCGACGTAATCGAATCTGGAACGGTCTTGACCTGGGTTTGTTGCTGCGGCTGGTCGGCGGCGGCCTCCTCAGTGCCCGCTGCGGGTTCTCCGGCCAGTTGTGCTGCGAACGCGGAGCTGGCCTTCAAATCGCTCGCTTCATAGATCTGCGCGCCAGTCTCGGAATCCTGGCCGGCGGCAGTGAACAGCTTGGAGTTTACGGTCAGGGTAGCGGGAACCACAAAGAGCTGCATCTGCGCAATTGGATACGCAACGCTGTCATCCAGATTAAGCTGCTTCCCACCGTAATCCGCATCATACGCCACCATTATCACATTCCTGCCCGGCTTCAAGGCGTAAGTGATATAGAAATCGCCTGGCTGCTTCCCCTTCTCAGGGTTCTGGGGCAGGGGCATGTTCATCAACCCGACGGCGGCAACGGTCGGGCTGCCCACCCCGGGTGCGATGTGGAACCTGAAGGTCCCCTTGGAATTTGTATAAGCTTTCCGGGCCGGGTTATCGACCGCATAGAGTTCCTGAATGTGCGCCTGCGGGCCTTCCGCGCGAACAATAACACGCGCGGAATGGATTCGAAGCTCAGGTTCTTTGCCGGTAGATTCATAGGCCGTAATGTTGACGACTGCATCTCCGTTGGGACCGAACTGCACCGGCGCGTGGTAGTCCACGCCCTGGAAGGTCGCCTGAATCAGATAAAACCCGTTGGCGCCAAGCTGACTGTCGTCGATTGCAAAATGGCCGGTTGCGTCGGTGGTGGCTTCACCCACCACAGCCATGCCGCCTCGCGGGCTGATCATCTGCACCTTCTGGCGCGCCAGCGGCCGCTGGGTTGTGCCGTTCGAGACCTGCCCCTGAATCCTGACGGCGAAACATGGGATGGAAGCACTTGAAAGCACGCAGAGTACTGCCAGGACCATCAGGCCAGTAAATGTCGTTCTTCTTTTCATTTTGTGCAAGGATTCCACTCTGCAAGGCGCCGGGGACGAACCGGCAATTCGGGCCCGCCTACTTTCCACGAGTCCGCTTGGGGAGTTCTTTGCCGCAGTTCCCGCAGAATTTCACCGGCAGCGGGTTTTCGAACTCGCATTCAGGGCAGACGTAGGGGTCCGGATGCCGAGCCTTCTTCTGTGCGCGCCGCTCCGCAACCTGCCTCTCGATCATCAGATCGTGTTCCGTGATTTCTTCCTGCTCCTGAGAAGCCAGCATCAACTGTGCGGCTTCAGCCAGGTGATTTTCCCGGAGGGTGTTGTAATCCTCGTTCGAAACTTTTCCGGCCTTATATTCAAACTCCAGGTCCTTGATGTTTTCATAGACCACCATCCGGCGGCGTTTCAAGTCGGCGAGCGGTGTGACATCGATGGGCAAGGCGTCTTCGGAGGGGCCGTCTGGAGCAAGCAAAGGCGTGACCGTAAACACGGCCAGGCCGATCACTAGCAGGATTGCAACTCCCAATTCCACTTTGTTACCTTCGCCCTTCGACGGTCAACCGGGAACAGCAGATCAGTCGGCGTACTTCTTCATTTCCTCTTCAACTGCGCTAAGGATGTTTTCATCCACTGGAGGCGCTCCCGCCGGAGCCGCTGCCTCGGCCGCCGGCCTGCGCCATCTTCGGACAACGGTGATGGCCAGAAACAGGCCAATCAGGAGTCCTACGCCCGGAAGGAGCCATGCCGCCAGATTAAAGCCGCGCGCGGGCGGAGCTGCCAGCACCTTTTCTCCGTAGCGGTTGACAAGGTCCTGGAGGATCTCCGGCTCTGTCTTGCCTTGCTCCAGATCCGCCCGTATGATTGAGTGCATTCCCTCCTTCACTTCGCAAAACTGCATAGGGCAAGTGTTCAGGCTGGTGACGCACCCGCCACACATGCAGTAAACCTGGTCCCCGATGCCCTTCTCAATGTCCGCAGAGCTCTGAGCGGCCATGGCCACATTGACCAGAGCGAAACTCAGCACAAGAATTTTCACAAGCCGCTTAGCTGACATGATGCGCTTCGGCAAGTTCCTCCCGACCTTTGTGGAGATCGGCCATTTGGCGTTCAATGCTGCTCGGTACCAGGGCCAACAGGGTCCCCAGAAGGACGATGATGCCGCCTATCCACACCCACTGCACCAGAGGGTTGATGATGACGTGGATGATAGCCTTGTCCGAACCCGGGTCCTGGCCCGCCATGACAACGTAAAGGTCCTGCGCCAGGGTGGAATGCAACGCAACATGGCTGAGCGATTCCTGCTCCGCAAGGAAGAAGCGTTTTTGCGGATGCATCACGGTCAAGGCGTGCCCGTCTTTCGTCACACTCAACGCAACGGTCTCATATTGGTAGTTTGCCTTCTGACCGGTGTCGATGCTTTCACACCGGAGCAGATAATCCTTTGCCCTCAACAGATCACCGGGGCCCATCAGCCCCTGCGTTTCAAACCGGAAGGCCTGTCCGGCGAACCCCACAAAGATTAAAACGATGCCGAAGTGGACGATGTATCCGCCGTAACGGCGCGTGTTCCGCATGGTCAGGTTGTAGACGGAGGCAAAAAAATTCTCCCGAGTGGATTTCATTCGCGTGCGGGCGCCTTTGTAAAACTCGCCGACGATGCTTGCGGCAACAAAAGCGCACAGGAAGAGAGACATCCACGTGTAGAGGCGATGAACGCCCGCGAAAAACAGGATTCCGCCCACTATGGCCGCAAAAATCAGGGGAACGGTGAAATTGCGCTTGATGCTCTGGAACGAGGTTTTCCTCCAGGCCAGCAGCGGTCCGGCACCCGTCAGGAACAACAGCAGCAATCCGATAGGGACCATCACCTTGTTGAAGAAAGGCGGTCCGACGGTCACGGTGACGCCCTGAATGGCTTTGGAGACGATCGGAAAGATAGTGCCCCATAGCACCGCAAGCACGGCGGCCAGCAAGATCCAGTTGTTAAACAGGAATCCGCTTTCGCGCGAGGCGACAGAGTCCAGCCGGTTCTCGGTTTTCAGGAAGTCCAGGCGCAGGAAAAGCGCCGTCAGCGAAAACGCCGCGATGATGGCTAGAAATACGGAGAACCATGGGCCTATATTGGACTGCGCGAATGCGTGGACGGAAGAGATGATGCCGCTGCGGGTCAGGAACGTTCCAAAGATGGACAGGAAGAAAGTCAGGATGATCAGGACCACGTTCCAGACTTTCAGCATGCCGCGCTTTTCCTGAATCATGACCGAATGGAGAAACGCTGTGCCCGCCAACCACGGCAGCAGCGAGGCGTTTTCCACCGGGTCCCAGGCCCAGTATCCGCCCCAGCCGAGTACGTGGTAGGCCCAATGTCCGCCCAGCACGATGCCGGTGCCCAGGAACATCCAGGGCACCATGACCCAGCGGCGGGTAACGCGAATCCAGTTGTCACCCAGTTGTTTCGTCAGCAGCGCCGACATGGCAAAGGCAAACGGGATGGCCATCCCGACGTAACCGAGATAAAGCATCGGCGGGTGTATCACCATCGAATGGTATTGCAGGGATGGAGCCATGCCGTTTCCATCCGGGGGCGCATAGGGTGTAATGCCTGTTGCTGTTGCCAGCGAAAGCTGATCGAAGGGGTTTGCAACCCAGAATGTGATCAGAGAGAAGAATGTTCCCACGCCCATGCAGATGGCGATGATGTAAGGCATCAACTGCCGGTTCTTCTTGCGGTTCAGCAGGACGGCCAGCGCGACATAAATCGAGAGCAGCCAGGTCCAGAACAGCAGCGAGCCTTGCTGCCCCGCCCACAGAACAGGAATCTTATAGACCAGGGGGAGTGCGAGGCTGGAGTGGGATGCGACGTAGGAGTTGTGGAAGTCGTTCGTGAGCGCAAGGTACTCGAGGGAGACCACTGCCAGCGTGGTCATTGCAAAAAAGCCCAGCACGGCGCGCTGCGCGCTCTTCAGCATTCGAGGACTTCGAAATTTTCCGGCGATGGCGCCAGAGATCATCCCGTAGATTGCAAATACCAGTGCGGCGATAAGTCCGACAGCTCCGACTTGATTCATGGCTGCTCAATTCCCCCTTGTTCCAAATTCGATACGGCTGCTTCGGGTGGGTGGTTGATCGCGGTGGGAAAAAAAGTGGTTGACCTCAATGCTCATTCACCGTAGGAAGCTACTTTGGATGCCGAGTTCGCCTCCTTCGGCGCCGCAGGCGCAGCCTGGTATTTGGAAGCGCACTTCGCCTGGACCTGTTGTGCTCGGAACGTGCCGTCTGCCTGGTAATCCCCTTCGACAATTGCATTGGCCCCACCCTTGAAATCGTCCGGCAAGGCATCCGTGCCAACATAGGTGATAGGGAGCGACAGGGCTTCCTGGGAGATGCGGAAGGTCAGGATCTGCCCGCTCCGGTGGATCGAGCCGGGCACGATAACGCCCCCCACACGCACGTGCTGGTGCGCAGATTTGCCGCTGGTCAGCTCCTTGACGGTCACGTAATACGTCTTGGACTGTTGGAACCCGGACACTGCCTCCCAGCCCACCGCGGCTAGGATAATCGCTATCCCGATTCCAAATTTTAGCTTCTTACTCTTGCTCGCCATGAGCGATGACCTTCCTCTCGGGCAACGCCATGCACTTTCCGCTAGGGTGTCCTCCGATGGTTTTTTAACCCTTAATTCTGCACTGTCGCACAATTCTAGTCAATGTTATTTGAGGGTTGGTAGTGACCCGGTTCGATTCGCGGCACGGGCCTCCTCGCCCGTGCTTCCGTGGAATGGCACGGCCAGGATGGATGTGCCACAAGACAGCAACCAAACTGGGCCACCACCTGATGGTCTCGCTCGCCCCTCATTTCTTACAGGTAGCTTCGGCGGTTGTGGAAGCCAAACTGGTTGGACGTACCGCGGGTCCCAACGTAGAAGGCTTCTACACGGGTTGGTATACGTTTGCACCAACCCGTATACCAGCGGGCGTTACTGGCGAACATTTTTCCCGTGTAAATCCCGGCAGTCCTGGAAGCCCTTGCGAATCATCGCGGTGCGGTCTGGCTTGAGGGCATGCAGGTTTGGCCTCACTCGTGCTCTTAGCAACCAGTGCAAGACCCAATCTCTAAGGAGGAACCTCCCAGTATGAAAAAGCTTTTGACACTGTTCGCAACGCTGGCGATTGCTGCTTGCCTGTCGATGCCCGCATTCGCGCAGGACGCACAGCAAGCTCCCGCTGAATCTGCTCCTCAATCCGCACCTGCGAAGAAAGAATCGAAGAAGAAGCACACTTCCAAGAAGAAGGAAAAGAAGTCGAAGAAGAAGATGGAATCAACAGAACCTTCGGGTCAGTAACCTTCTGCGTAATTGGAAATCAAGCCCCTGCCGGTCAGCCGGCGGGGGCTTTCCCTTTTGTAGGATCCAAGCATACAGCCCCTGTCTGGAATTTGCGGTTGGAATGGTCTTACGTCATTCACTCGTCTTTGATAGCGGCTTTCACCAATTGGACCATCGTTGGCGGGAGATTTGCTGTACTGATTCCGTGGTCTTTTTCGGCGTGCTCGGCCGCCAGCTTCATGAGTTCTTCTTCGTTATCGGCCCGGATTTCCTTGGGGCAGTTGGTGCCCAAGTCACGACATCGCAATACCTTACCCACTTCGACCTCCTTATGTCTTTGTTGTGCCCAAGCCACAATTCTAGCACGATCTGTTGCCTAACTGGTTAATTCCTTCGAAACCTGTCCATAAGGCGGGTTTTGCGTCAGTTCACTTGCTTCAGACAACTACTTCGCGGATAATACACTCTACCTATGATTGGGATGCCCGTGGGGAAGTGTTCATGAAGCGGCGGTTGGCAAGAGCATCGGCGCTGACGGGTCTGCTTGTTTGCATGGCTTGTGCACCTGGTAACGTGTATTTCCAGAAAGGACGCAAAGCGGAACTCACGAAAGACTGGGACACGGCGTTGATCAATTATCAGCGGGCCGTGCAATCACGTCCAGCGAACGCCGAGTATCAACTGCGCGAGACCCATGCACGCATGGAGGCATCGCAGTATCATCTGGACCGGGGAAGAAAACTTCTGGAGCAACAGCGGACCCCGGAAGCCATTGGAGAATTCCAGAAGGCCGCCAGCATCGACCCCAGCAATCAGGCCGCAAAACAGGAACTGGCCCGGCTGTTGTCGAAACAAATCACTGCCAGGCAGGAGCGCGAAAAGGACCTTAAAGAGGCCATCAAGGCCAGCCAGCGCCAGGAGCAAGCTGCAAGCGATGAATTAAAGCCCCTGCCTGCGGAGCCATTAACTCATTTTCGGATCAGCGCCGACAGCAAGCGGGTTTATGAAACCCTCTGCAAGCTTGCCGGACTCAATGTTGCTTTCACGTCTGATTTTCAGGTCCAACCGGTTTCACTGGACCTCAACAATGTAACCATCGAGAACGCTCTGCACATCCTCGCCCTGCAGACCCACACATTCTGGAGAGTGGTTACTTCAAACACCATCCTGGTTGTTCCTGACAATCCAGCCAACCGGCGCGATTATCAAACTGAAGTGATGAGGACGGTCTATCTGGACAACTCACTCAAGCCTGCCGACCGGACGGCGATTACCACAGCCTTGAAGCAGATCCTGGGAATTCAGCGGATCATCGACAATCCAGGCGCCAACGCCATCATCGTCCGCGACACACCTGATAAAGTCGAGGAAGCTGTTAACCTGATCCGCGACCTGGACCACGGCAAGGCCGAGATTATGGTGGACGTTACGGTGCTTGAAGCTGACGCTGACCGGGTGCGAGAACTGGGGCTGACGCCGGCGACGGTCAACCCTGCCTCGGGTTCGATAACGAATGGGCTCCAGGGCGCGGCGATATTCGCCCCGGGAAGTTCGGCCACGCTGGGCGGACACTTTGGAGTAAATAATTATGGACTGGTGGTGCCGAGCGCTATTGCCACGGCTATCCTGAACGATTCGTCAACCCACATCATGGAGAATCCCGAGGTTCGCGTGACGGACGGAGAGACCGCTACCCTGCGAATCGGAAGCCGGGTACCCTACGCCACCGGCAGCTTCGGTTTGCCAACGGCGGTGACACCGGGAGGGAACCAAAACGGGGGATTTGGGGGGTTGGTCACCAACACGCAATTTCAGTTTCAGGACGTCGGTGTCAACGTGGACCTGACGCCGCACCTGCTGCCCGACGGCGAGATTGCTATCCACGCGAAGATTGAGATTTCATCGGTGCAGCCGTCGGTCAGCATCGCCGGCGTCAATGAGCCGACTTTCGGCCAACGGCAGATTGAGCACGATATTCGGTTAGAAGAAGGAGAAACCAGTGTGCTGGGCGGCTTGCTGCAATCCACGGACACGACGACGGTTTCGGGCGTGCCCGGACTCGGCGAGATCCCAGGTCTGAAGTACTTGTTCAGCTCCACCAAACACGAAAAGCTGCAAACGGATGTGCTGATCATGCTGACTCCACGGATTATCCGTCTGCCGGAATCCTCTATGGAATCTGCTGCCACGCAAAATCCTGCGCAGCCTGTTACATCAACCCCTAACACTTCAGCGCCTGCGCATCCTGCCATGCCCATTTCGCCCAGCCCTGAACCTCCGCCTTCGGAAACGACACCGCAGCAGTAATGTTAATGGTACGCTCAGTTCGAAATCGGTTGAAGTTGCAGGGCGCCGCCCCGGGCTTTACCCTGGTGGAGTTGATTGCTGCCATGACGATTATGCTGCTGCTCACCACGGTCGCTCTGCCTGTGGCCGGTGTTGTGGTCAGGCGGCAGAAGGAAGCGGAATTGAAAGAGGACCTCAGGACCATGCGGAATGCCATCGACCGGTATAAGGACTTTGCCGACAGCGGCATGATCCCCACGGAAATGGATACCTTTGGCTATCCACCCACGCTGGAGACCCTGGTCAAGGGCGTCCCCTTGAAAGGCAGCAAGGACAAGTATAAATTCCTCAGAAAGATTCCGGTTGATCCGATGACGGGCACTGCGGACTGGGGAATGCGCTCCATGCAGGACGACTCGGGTTCGCAGAGCTGGGGCGGCCAGGATGTTTTTGACGTTTTTTCGAAGAGCCAGGGAGTGGGCATGAATGGGACCCCTTATGCGGACTGGTAGTTCTTTCGGTCGTGCGCCAGCATTCATTCGGGGCGGCGCGGAGGCGAAGAAGGGCTTCACGCTCATTGAACTGATGGTCGTGCTGGTGCTGATCCTGATCCTGGCGGCAATGGCCGCTCCGGGCTATCGGGTGGCCATCGTCCGCGCCCGTGAAACGGTGCTGCACGATGACCTGTTCACGATGCGAAAGCTGATTGACCAGTACACGCTGGACAAGAACCAGCCGCCGGAATCGCTCGACGATCTCGTGCAGGCCGGCTATTTGCGAGGAGGGCTGCCGGTGGATCCTTTTACCGGGTCCAACCAGACCTGGCAAGTTGATGTTGAAGAAGTTCCTTTGAGCCCGGAACAGACAGTCCCGGGCGTGGTGGACGTTCACAGCGGATCCAGCGCGGAATCGCTGGATGGCTCCGCGTACAGCAGTTGGTAGGCATGGGCGAATTCGTTTGCAGAATTGCGACAGGCGCCGGTCAGGTCCTCAGTGAGACGCACGAAGCGTCATCCGAAGGGGAACTGCGCGCACGGCTGGCCTCGCAGGGATATTACGTTTTTTCCGTCCGGCCCAAATCCATTCTCGGCATGCGGGTTGGGCCGCCGCGCCGCGGCAAGATCAAAGAGGATGACCTGCTGATCTTCAATCAGCAGTTCATGACGCTCTCCAAGTCAGGCCTGCCGCTGCAAAAATCGCTGGAAATGCTGGCCCGCCAGAGCCGCAGCGAAAGTCTTCGGGCGGCGGTGGATGAAGTGAAGGAAAGGGTCCGCGGCGGGGCCCTGCTCTCGGAAGCCTTCGAGTCGGTGGGAAAGTTCCCCAAGATTTATTGCGCCACGCTTCGGGCCGGGGAGCGCAGCGGCACCCTGGACAAGGTGTTGGGCCAGTACGTCACCTACCAGAAAACCGCGCGCTCGTTCCGCAAGAAGTTTATCTCCGCGCTGATCTATCCGGTCTTTCTGCTGATCTTTCTGGCTGGGCTCATCGTCCTGATCGACACGTTCATCATCCCCAGGTTTTCTGAGCTCTATAACGAGCTGCAAGTGCCCATGCCGGCCCTGACCGTGTTCGTCATCAGCCTGGGCTTGTCCATCAAACGGATGGGCGTCTTTGTGCTGGCCGGGATTGTGATTGCCATTCTTGCCCTGCGCGCGGCAGGCCGCTCCCATGCGGCGCGCTTGCAGTGGGACAAGCTGAAGTTTCGGCTTCCCGTGGCAGGGAAATTGCTCCTCAAATTTTCCGTCGCCGAGTTCGTGCGGACGCTTTCGACTTTGCTGCAGGGCGGACTTCCCATTGTTTCCGCCCTGCAGAACTCCGCAGGGTCCGTATCGAGTCCCCTGCTGGCAGCAGGGCTAGAGAAGGCTAGAATAGAGGTGATGGGGGGCCGTCCGCTGAGTGAAAGCCTCCGCATGACCGGCTTTTTCCCGCCCATGGCCTTGGACATGATCGAGGTGGGCGAAACCACGGGCGCCCTTTCGAATATGCTGGAGTCGGTTGCTGAGTTTTTTGAAGAAGACGTTAACATCGACCTTTCGACGCTGGTGGCCATGGTGGATCCCATCATGATCGCTGCCATCGCGATTGTGGTCTTGTTTGTGCTCGTTGCCTTTTATTTGCCGCTGTTTTCACTGGCGGCCCAGGTGCATTGATGGAAGAAAATCCGCTTTCCGGAATGGTCATCGATCCTGAAGAGGAGCTTGCGACGGCCCGGCGTGCCGCCGAGCGTTACTGCTTCGAGTTTGTTGACCTGCGCGACTTGCGCCCCGACCCCGACGTGCTGCGGTCTATCCCGCTGGACGTGATGTTGGATTACCAGTTCCTGCCGATCGAGGCCCGCAACGGAGAGCTTTCGATTGCCGTGGGCGATCCTTCCAATCTGGCCCGCCTGGACGAATTGGCGATGCGGCTGGACCGCCAGCTCGTGGTCAAGGTGGCGGCTCCCAGTCAGGTGAGGGAATTCCTCAGCAAAACCGATCCCTCGCAGCGCGTACTGGACGAGGCCACTGTCGAGTTTCGCCTGGACGTCATCCGCGAAGAAGAAAACGGGCATGAAGATCTTTCGCTTGAGCAACTGGTCGGCGAGCACAACGTCAGCCCGGTCATCCGGCTGGTGGATTCGATTGTTTTTGCGGGGCTGGAACGGCGCGCCAGTGACATCCACCTCGAGAGCCGTGACAACTCGATGGTGGTGAAATACCGCATCGACGGAGCCCTCCAGCAGGCCATGAATCCACTGTCGTACGAGCATCAGTCCAACGTGATCAGCCGCATCAAGGTGATGGCAGACCTCGATATTGCTGAAAGGCGCGTGCCACAGGATGGCCGTTTCAGAGTCAGCTACCGCGGGCGCCCCATTGACTTCCGCGTCTCCATCATGCCGTCCATCCACGGCGAGGACGCTGTGCTGCGTATTCTCGACAAGGAATCGCTGCACGAGAAGTTTCGCCAGCTTCGTCTGGACATTCTGGGCTTTTCGGACCGCGAGATCAAACGTCTGCGCCGTTTCATCCGTGAACCCTACGGAATGGTGCTGGTCACGGGGCCCACTGGCAGCGGCAAGACCACCACCCTCTATGCGGCAGTGTCGGAAATCAAGACGGATGAAGACAAGATCATTACCATTGAAGACCCGGTCGAATACCAGATTCGCGGCATCACCCAGATTCCTGTGAACGAGAAAAAGGGGCTCACCTTTGCCCGCGGGCTGAGGTCGATTTTGCGGCACGACCCGGACAAGATCATGGTAGGCGAAATCCGCGACAACGAGACCGCGCAGATTGCCATTCAGTCGGCCCTGACCGGGCACCTGGTGTTCACCACCGTCCACGCTAACAACGTGGTTGACGTACTGGGCCGGTTTTTGAACATGGGCGTGGAACCCTACAATTTTGTTTCGGCGCTCAATTGCATCCTTGCGCAGCGCCTCCTGCGCATGATTTGCGAGCAGTGCAAGCGCCCGGTTGAAGTTCCCCGCCAGCTTTTTGAAGAGTCCGGGATTGATCCCATCAACTGGCAGGGGGTCGTTTTCTACGAAGGAGCAGGTTGCCAGCATTGCAGCCAGACGGGGTTCCGCGGCCGGACCGCCATTGGAGAGCTTCTGGCGCTTTCGGACAGGATTCGCGAACTGATTCTGGATAAGCGCCCGTCGTCGGAGATCCGCCAGGCGGCCCGCGACGAGGGTATGAAGACATTGCGCGAGGCCGCGGTCGACAAGGTCCGCCAGGGAGTCACAACACTGAAGGAAATCAATAAGGTCACATTTGTCGAATAAATCATCACTGGGCCACTTTTTATCTGGAAAAAATCCTGCCGGGAAGCCGAGGCCGTTCCGCGCCCCCGCGAAGCGGAAGATTGTGCTGCCCGCAACCGTCTTTGAGTTCCAGCCGGAATATATTCTGGGCGCGCGTATCTTCAGGTCATTCCGCAGGGTAGCCAGCGTGGCCGTGGGAGCGCTCGATGCCGGCGCGCTGGCGCCTGTTCTGGGCCGTCCCAACTTCGTGAAGATGGACGAAGTTGCTCGAAAAGCGCGCGGCGTGGCAAGCGCTCTCGGCACGGAGAGGGGGCCATTCGGTCTGTTGCTGCCCGACGCGGCGGTGCGCGTGAGCATTCTGGAATTTCAGACGCTGCCCTCCGACCACAAGGAGCAGGCGTCGCTGGTGCGGTGGAAGATGAAGCCTTTGCTGCCCTTTCCGCTGGAAGAGGCCCGCCTCAGCTTCGAGGTTGCGCCAAAAGAGCCGGAAGGTCTGGAAGCGGTGGTTATGGCTGTGCGCAAGCCGGTGCTGGCGGAGTATGAATCCGTTCTAAACACTCTGAATGGCGATGTTAATCTGGTGCTGCCGGCCACGGCGGCGCTGCTGCCCCTGCTCAACGAAAACGCCGAGGGGGGCGAAATGCTGCTGAGCGTTTCCCCCAGCTACCTGACGGCGGTTGTCGCCAAAGGCGGGCAAATCCGGCTGTGGAGAAACCAGCCGATGCATGGAAAATCACTGGACGGCGAGTTGGAGGCGGTTGCCGAGGAGGCCACTCGGACCCTGGCTGCTTCGGTTGACCACCTCAAGCTCGAAATCAGCCGGGTCTCGATCTGCGCGCGCCCGGCTGTGCCCCGGACTTGGATCACTGACCTTGAAAAGAGACTGGGACGGAAGGTTGGCAGCGTCGTTTCGCACGGCCTGCCCGTCCGAATGAAACTTACGGAAGAAGAAGGACAGATTTTTAATGAGTTCGGCGCCACGGTCTCGGGACTGCTGGTGAATGCAGCTTAATCATGAAAGTTTATTTCAATCTTGCCGTTGCTTCTGAACGCCGTGAGCGCTATGCGCTTGCCTGGGCCGTTCCCACGCTGGTCATAGCTCTGCTTGTGCTGCTCTGGTTTGCGGGTTCATCCCTCCGTTATATCGGCCGGGCGCACCGGGCGGAAAAGTCGCTCGCGGGCCTCGAGACGCAGGAAGCCGCCTTGAGATCAAAGGAAGCGGACCTGCGCCGCCAGCTTGACCGCCCTGAGTACAGGACCCTGGTCCAGAAGACCGAATTCGTAAATGAATTGATCAGCCAAAGGCAGTTTTCGCTTACGGACCTCACATCGAAGGTCAGCAGCTTGCTGCCTCCTGCCGCCCGCCTGAGTGGCCTTGCCCTTGCCTCCGCATCGGCGGAGAAGCCGGAAGTGCAGTTTGTCGTAATGGGAAAGGACACGCAGGCCATTGAAACGTTCCTGTCCAACCTGGAAGGGTCGAAGGACTTCAGTGATGTGCTCATCAAGAGCCAGGGTGTTCGGGGCGGAAGCGGCGGCGGCCCGCAGGAAATGGCATTGGTCTGTACGGCAAAATACGTTGGATTAGCATCGCCATCAGGCAACTGATTTCAGCATGAGAAGAGAGCGTCGAAAGAAAATCTTCCGGATTCTTGAAACCGCCGCCGTCGCGGTGGTCGCCATAGACCTGGCCGTCTACTTTGGAGTGGTCCGGCCGCAGCGGGCAAGCGCCCTCCAGGCTGAGGATGCCTACAATCAAACATTGCGGCGGTTGCAACTCGAGAAGGCCAATGTGGCGCGACTCGAAAAGTTTCAGGCAGACCTCCCCGCCGCGAACGTCAAGCTGAAGGATTATCTCAGTGACCATGTTCCGTCGCGGCAGCGGGTTTTTTCAGACGCTTTGCGCCTGGTCACGGCGCTCACCGTGAAGAGCGGCGTACAACTGGACAATGTCAGCTATAAGCTGAGCTCGGCAAAGGGCGAACCGTTTGATCAACTGGGCCTGGATGTCTCGGTGGAAGGCCCGTTTTCAAATCTGCTGAATTTTGCGCATTCGCTCGAAACAACGGACGACCTTATTCTGGTCAGAAACTTCTCATTCGCGGCAGGGCAGGGAAGCACGGTCAATCTGCGGGTTGGCGGGGTCCTCTATTTGACGCCATGAAGAACCGTAAGAACGTCGAAAAGATCGGAATTGCCGCCCTGGCAGTGCTCTGCGTGTTTCTGGTTTTCAAGCTGATCTCGGAATTCAGGGGCAATCCTGCCGAAGGCGCGCAATCAGTCACAGCCGGTTCCGCGCAGGTCCCGAAGCCCACGCCGCAAACGGACACCGCCAGGAAGGCAACCGCTTCCCAAAAATCCGCTTCCCCAATGCAAGTGCGGCCGCTGGACGAGTACCGGCCGAAAGCGCTCCCGGACCTCAGCCGCAATCCTTTTAATTTCGGCGCGCCGCCGCTCACCCCTGCTCAGAAAGCCACGCAGGCCGCCCGGGCCGCTGGCGGTGGCGCCATGACGGCCAGCACAACCGCGGGGCCGCCGCCCATCCCGTTGCGGGCCATCGGGTACTCCGAAAGAGGCGGCGCGGGGCCGGAAGCCTATCTGATGGATAATGACGAGGTTTACGTCGTCCACGATGGCGATCTTCTCTCGAACCGGTTCAGAATCCTCAAGATTACTTCGACTAACGTTGAGGTCCAGGACGGAGCTTCAGGTGAAAAAGCTCAATTGCCCATCCCGGTGGTCCAGTAGGCCGCGCGTCCGGCGCCCGCGCAGGGACGGCCCGGAAGCGGGCTATATCCTGCTGATCGTGATGATGATGGCCACGCTGCTGCTCATCTCTCTGGCGGCGGCGCTGCCCAGCATTTATGTTGAGGGCCAGCGGGAGAAGGAAAAGGAGCTGATCTTTCGCGGCGAACAGTATGCCCGCGCCATTATACTTTTCCATGAGCAGTTCAAGCGTTATCCCACCTCGGTGAAGGAACTTCTCCACACCAACAACCTCAGCTTTTTGCGCCAGGCTTACCCGGACCCCATGACACGCAGCGGCAAGTGGCGCTTTATCCATGCCACGGCCTCCGGTGTAATCCTCGATTCCAAGGTCCTTGCGCCGCCCGGCAAGCAGCAGAACAAGCCGCTGGGCGACAACAACGGCAGCACAGGTTCGCAGCCTGAATCTACCGGGACGCAAATCAACCCCCAGACGGGCCAGGGAAGTTCTCAACAGGGCGGCTTCAGCATGGGAAGCTTTTCCCTGCCAAACTCCGGGCAGAATTCCACCCCGGGCCAGCAGTCACCCAATAACTCTTCATTTTTTGGCCAGAACCAGATCATGGGGGCCTTCATCGTCGGCGTTGCCAGCACCAGCAACCACCAGTCAATCGCCACTTTCGACAAGCGCACCGAATACGACCTATGGGAATTTTTGGGCATCCCGGGCGCTCCCGGCGCACCCATCAGGGCGGGCGCAGGCGCTATTCCCGTCATTGGAGGGCAGCCCGGACAATCTCAACCGCCCGGGAACGGACCGCAGCCGAATTCAGACGGAGGGTTCCACCTCAATCCCAGCCAGCCCGGCCAGCCCTCCCAGCCCGGCTCGATGTTTGGCGGCAATTCCAATCAGTGACGGCGTGCCCTGGCGCCGCAAAGGGAAAAAGGACAGTCCCCAAAATTTAAGGGCTATTGTGATGCCACGATCTTCCTTCCCCGGGAGTTCGGATCTTCAACTCCGACACTTGTCAGACTCCGCGATCCAGCGGGCTTCAGCCGCTGAAGCAATCATCGGCAAAATCTACAGTGCTGACCCGCCGCCGCTCCTGACTTCTGGCTTCTGATTCCTGACTTCCAGCCCCTCCCCTCCCGCCGATTTTGCTTGACTTAGTAGGCTAGCTGTGGTAGCCTTGTTCAACAGCGAAGGTTTAGGCGCAGGATCAGGGAATGAAACGCGGTGTTTGTAGCGCACGATCCATGGTTGGCCCGGCGGTTTTCGCAGTGGCGGGTGACGAATGCGTGTCAGTAACGCGCGAATTTTTGCAGTCCTCAAAAAGCCATTTTTCGCGCTGGTTTTGAGGCAAATGGGACAAAAAAACACGTTTTTTGAAAAACGAACCGGAGAGGTTGTTGAAAACAAAGGAAAATTGCCAAAAAACGAACCGGAAACGAACCTAAAACAAAGCGGAGAAGTTATTGAAAACACGTAGCTGTGGAAAAAACAAACCGGAACGAACCGGAAAACGAAGCGGGCCATGTTATTGAAAACATTAGATCGTCAATCCGACCTCTCATGCTTAATTCAACCTTCAGCAGCGCCGCCTGCAACCCTGAGCACGCCCTTGGGGAACATCCATTCAGGTTCCCCTGCCACCCGAGCCCATGGGTATCGAGTCAATGATTGAGGCCATGCTGGCGCTGCTGGCTTGACGCTCCGATATAATACTTTGGGCCAGAGCGCCGGCGGGGGGCTATCAAGACAGGCTTCGCTTACGCCAGGGAGCTGATGATAAGCGTCTCTGGCTGCCTGGCGTGCGAGCGGGAAACTATGAGATCCAGCGGAAGGGTTGGGCTTGCGGGAGCGGTCCTCCTGGCCTTAGCGGCTGCGGGATGCGGTGGCGGCAGCGGCGATAACAACGGTTCGACAAGCCCGCCTCCGTCGAACGTGAGCGTCACTATCTCGCCTGCCAGCTCAACCGTGGGTTATGGCGCCGCCCAGCAGTTCAAGGCGACAGTGGCCGGCGCCGGAAACACCGCCGTCACCTGGAGCGTATCCAGTTCCGCCGGCAGTAGCAGCAGCCAGATTGGCTCCGTTTCGAGTTCCGGGCTTTATAGCGCTCCAGCGGCCGCCGCAGTATCCGCAGCATCCGCCGCCCAGCTTGTTACGGTCAACGCCGGAAGCAACCTCCAGAACACTGATGTCACGGTGCCGGCCCTGAACTCTGTCGATTCGGTAACCGTGACCGCCACCAGCCAGGCCGAGAGCTTGAAGTCGGCATCCGCTACCGTAACGCTTACCGGACTGTCGATCCTGGCCGTCGGCCAGTGTACGCAGACCACGGCGACCCAACTGAGCTGTTCGGCTGGCAGCACGGGGACTGAGATTTCGCAAGGCCAGACCGTCTTCCTGTTCGTTGCGGGTTTCGGAATCCGACCCGGCACGGAATACTGCATCAGCGGCAGCGGCGCCGACTGTACAAGCGGAAGTGGGACCGATGTGGTGGTTACCCCGCCTCTCGACGGTCAGTTCCAAACGACGAATGATGGCACCCCTGCGGTCTATTTCCAGGTTGCCGTACTTCCTGGAGCGGCGCCAGGGCCACGAAACCTGGTGGTGAGAAATTCGGGCAATGAATTTACTTCCTTTGCCGGCGCAGTGGACATTACACCTTGAGTGAAATCTTATGAAGCTTCGGGCGATGCCTCTTGCCGTCGTATTGGTTTTCTGGCTGGCGCCGCAGGCCGGCGCGACATCGCTGGTGCGGATGAGTCTGCGCCAGCTTGTGCAGGCATCCAGCGTCATCGTGCAGGGCGAAGTCATCGCTCAGACAGCTCGTGTGAATACCAGCCACACCCGCATCATGACCTACACCACCGTGCAGGTTGAGAAGGCCCTTAAGGGGCAGCCTCCCGCGACGATTATTATCGAGCAACCGGGCGGGACAGTCGGCAACGTTCACGTACACGTGCCCGGATCGGCATCTTTAAGGCCCCAGACGCAATACGTCCTGTTTCTGGAACCGGTGACGGGCAGCAACGAGACTTTCCACACCGTGGGCATGATGCAGGGCGCTTTTCGAGTTTATCGGGAAAGAAACCGGGCAGAGCTTCACGTAAATCTCCCGCTCGGCGCGCTCACCACCGGGAGCGAGGCCGCGACACTGAGCCAGTCTCCTTCCCTTGGGGAATTCCAGATGACGATTTCGAGCGCCATTGCAGCGCCGATCCTCATCCCCGTCGGGACCTTGTTGCCAGTGGTCATCGTCTCGACCGAGTTTCAGGGCGCGGGGCAGGCTGTCGTCGTGGCCAGGACAACTTCTGACCTGTTTCCCAGCAAAGCGTTGGTCATCCCCGCCGGCAGCCAGGTGGTTGGCAATGCGCAGCGCGCAGGGACGAAATGGGTAATCTACTGGAATTCCGTTTCCCTGCGCGGCAGCCAGGCCCATCTCTCTGCCGTCAGCGAGGTCCCGGAAGCGGAAGGCCTGAAGGGCCAGTCCATGATGATTCAGACGAGGTGAAATCAATGAGTCTGGAACAAGGTGCACGTCGAATAAGACGGATAGCGGCATGCGCAGCGGCCGCAGCCGCGATGTTTTCCGCCGTCCTGCTATTCGGCTATAACCCGTTTCAGGACAACCTTGGCACAGTGACCGCGCCCGTTCCCGTTGTGGCCCGCTGGAATTCCATGCCTCTGGCCTGGATGCTGAACCCCGATACGCCTAAGAGCAACGTCGCGACGCCGGGCTGCTCACCCACCTCCGGCTCCGCCACCTGCATTCAGCAATCGCTTACAGCAGGTTTCACCACGTGGACAAATGCCACGGTTGCCGGGCAGGACCTGACCACTGTGTCCGCGCAATTTGCGGGGACGTCCACGCTGACCATGCCTGTTTTCAACGACTGCAAGAACGTGATTGGGTTTTCCGACACGACGAGCAGCGATTTCTCGACCGGGACGATCGCCTTTACAGAGGTTGCAACCGTTACGCGGCAGCCCGGAACATCCGGGCCCTTCCAGTACCAGTGCAACGGCGGGACAGCCAAGGTATGCAACTTTGATGATTGCATCGGGGGCGCCGACATGGAATTCAATCCCAGCGTGAACTTCACGACCTCGCTCACGCCACCTTCGGGAACTTTCAGCCTGCAATCGGTGGCGACTCACGAGGAGGGCCACATGCTGGGTCTCGACCACAGCGGGATTGGCCACACCGTGATGTTTCCCTACGGCGATTCCACTGCCGCAGGCCAGCAGACGCAACTTGCAGCCGACGACGCCATCGGGATTTCTTTCCTCTACCCCAGCGCCAATTTTGCCACGGCGACGGGAGTCGTTTCCGGACACGTTACCCTGAGCGGGTCCGGTATTTTTGGCGCGCATGTGGTGGCCGTCGATGCCAATACCGGCAATGCCGTGATCGATGGCCTGACGACGCCGAATGGGACGTATACGCTGACTGGAGTTCCTCCGGGACTTTACTACGTTCTGGCCCTGCCCCTGGCCGGCAATTCGGATTCCGGTGTGCTGTCCATTGACAACTTTTCCGGGTGGGAGTGTGGGTATGCTGATTCGGGATGTAAAAATGCGCCCCAGAATCTCACCAGCTACACGGGCCGCTACCATTAGCCTGTTACGGGATGATCGTGTCGACTGTGGTGGAACGACCCCAACACCGGCAAGAGTGCCGGCGCTACGGAGCGAACGTAGCACAGCCACTCCTGGCTGTGGGTGCGGGATAAGTAGCACAGCCACTCCTGGCCTTAAACGGAGGGACGGGGATCACGGCAGATTCGGCCGGCAAACGCGCGGGGGTGCTCCCAGGCGCTTATAACCCGCCCGTCACTTCAACGACCTGCCCGGAAACGTAATTCGCGAGCGGCGAGGCCAGGAAGAAGACGACTCCAGCCGCCTCCTCCGGAGTTCCCGGACGGCCCATGGGGATGGCATGGATGGCCGCTTCGCGCATCCTGGCGGGGATGCCGAGCTTGATTTCATCATGCTGCCATTGAATGCTCTCACCGTCCTCTTTCGGGGCCGTCAGGCGGGTGTCAATCAGGCCGAACGCTGCGGCGTTCACCTGGATATTC
The DNA here is from genome assembly GCA_035712365.1 of Terriglobia bacterium. Classification (NCBI taxonomy): domain Bacteria; kingdom Pseudomonadati; phylum Acidobacteriota; class Terriglobia; species Terriglobia bacterium. The sequence goes on along the minus strand of DASTAW010000041.1, from coordinate 77,732 downwards.
ACGGGTCCCCACTCGCGCGCCAGGGTCCGGGTGAGGCCGACGATGCCCGCCTTGGCCGCGGCATAGTTAGCCTGGCCAAAATTGCCCCGCGTGCCGGAAGTGGAACTGATGTTGACCACTTTTCTGGCGCGGGCGGCTCCGCGCTCTGCGATCTCCTGTTTGGCGGCTTCGCGCATCGCTGCTCCGAGCACGCGGAGGATCCTGAAGGTCGCAGTGAGGTGGATATCAATCACCGAGTGCCACTGCTCATCAGACATCTTGTGAATCGCTCCATCCCAGGTGATCCCGGCGTTGTTGACCAGGATGTCAGGAATGCCGAAGACCTCGAACGAGGCTTCGAGGAGGTCTTCCGGAAATCCCGGTGCGGTCACCTCCCCCGCAAACGGCTGCGCAGCGCCGCCGGCACGACGAATGCTTTCAACCGCCCGCGCCAGTTGTTGTTCATCCATATCATTCAACACGACGCGGGCGCCTTCGCGCGCAAACAAGTCCGCCGTGGCGCGCCCAATCCCGCGGGCGGCCCCCGTCACGACCGCAATTCGGCCTTCCAGCCACCTGGACATGCCTCTACCTCTTCATCCGGTTCAGGACCGTCTGAATTGGATACCGTGGATGAAAAACTTAATCGGGGCGGTCGGTCGCGCGAGTTGCGCGCCGGTGCTGGGCCAGGACCGCCAGCATGGAACTGCGCTCCATCTTTTCACAGTGGACCGTGCAGATCGACATATCGGCAAGCGAGTGGATACAATCGTGGATCCGGCACTGGTAGCGTAGAATCGTTGCGGGGTCGGCTTCGGCGCGGTACGCCCACGACCAGTCGGAGACCCATCGCACCATCGATCCATTCCGGCGGATGATCGGCCGCTTGCAGGGGTCCATTTTGGCGAAGCGGGAGAGACAATCGGGGGCGGTCAAAAACACCAGGCGGCTGTTTCGGATAAGGGTCTCAGGGCGCAGCCCGTGCTCACCCAGGATTCGAGCAAGCTCCTTGAGCCACGCGGGTCCCGCCAGCACTACGATTTGCTGGCCAATTTCAATGCCGCCCACCACAAACTGTATGATCTCACGAGGGCCAGGTTTCTTTCTTATTAATAAGCGGCAAGAATTGGCCGAAGGTTCTGGTCGTAATTCAGCGCCCATTCGTACAATCCCTAATACATCTATGATGCTGTAAAACCAGCCCCGCTGTCAATGCGGTTTTCAGCGAGACCGGCAAGGTTTCCGCTATTTTTCACTGGATTGGTGCCGTTCGAGCAGGTCAAGCGTCAACGGCACCGTGGCCTGGTTGGTGGCCATTGTGGGGCAGGCGGCCGCCACTCAAATCCAGCCGACCTGTCTCGCCCCACCGGCAATATCATGGAGAATGCTTTTATTCCCGAAGGAAACGCCCCGGATTCACGGGCGTGCCGTGGATTCGAACTTCGTAGTGGAGATGAGGCCCCGTCGTTCGGCCGCTCATGCCGATTGCGCCGATGATCTCCCCCTGCTTGACCTCTTCTCCAACCACTACGAAAATCCTGCTGAGGTGGGCATAGAGAGTGGTGATGCCGTCGCCGTGGTCAACCATAATGCTTCTGCCGTAGCCTGCGTCGGGCTCAGCCTCAATCACCAGGCCGTCGCCGGTCGCCACGATGTCCGTACCGAAACCGTCAGCAATATCCACGCCTGGATGGAAGGCATCCTCACCGCTGAAGGGATCCATCCTCTGGCCGAATCCGGCGGTCAGTCTTCCCCGGACTGGCCAGATCGCCGGGATGGCGTCCGGGTCATCGATCATGCCGGGGAACGCGCTGGCGCTGATTCTGCCGCCTGTGCCGTTGAGGCTCACAGTCCTGATGGCGTTCAATGCGTACAGCGTGTTGTAGGCGTTGGCCGCGCCGGTGACGCTGGATTGCCGGGCGAGGTTCAGCAGATCAGGCGCAATTTGCTGGTGGGATCCATTTCGGAACCCGTAGGTCACCGCCACCTCGGCGGCAAGTGTTTGAAGCGAGTTCAGTTTGACATTGGCGCGGCTGACTTTGCTTTCAAGAGTTTGGAATTGCTGCTTCAACGACTCGCGCTCGCTCCGGACGGCGTTGTAGTTCGACACTTTGATCAGCATTCGCGCGTAACTGGTAGCCAGTCCGGCCAGCATCATAACACCAACAACGCTGAGGACAAGGACTATGGGGACAATATAGAAAGGAAGTTGAATTTTTCGGACTCTACCATGGGCGCCGGACGTGATGAGGAGAGTGTAGAACTTGTTGTTCATGCGCGTGAAACACCACTAGCCTTTCGTAGAATCTTGGGCGCCTTCCCACATCCCTTTTTTGAAGGGCAGCGTCCCCAAAGGCCGTCCAGGAGAGCAACTGCCTCATTCTATTTGGCTGAGGGCAGGCTTGTCAACCGCGTAAGAACATGTAAGACAGGCAACCTACGCGGCTTTCAGCCAATTGTCAACTACTTTCGACTTTTCATAGGCTTGGTGGACTAATAATCGTAACCGTTCCTCGGCGTTTCTTTGTCGATAAACCGCAAGCGCACCGCGATAGATGGTGGCCAGTTGGGTCTCCGGCAGCGGCAGACCTTCTGGTCCCGTGGCGTTCAGAATCCAACATGGCCTGGGCGCCAATACAGCAACCTGGTCGGGCAGGTCGAAGTGCTTCAGGATTCCGTAGAGGAACCAGGCCAGTTCGAGCGAGTAAGTCATTGCCTCCACCAATGATCGGTATGTAGCGGTAATAGAATCAAGCATTAAGGATGATATACGATCGTCCAGAGCTGCGGCCATCAGCAAGGCAATGGCTCCGCCCTGCTCTCCAAGCCCGTGGATCCGAGTACGATCGACGTCCGGTCTCGATTCCAGATAATCGAGGCAGCGGAGGCAGTCCCAAACGCGCTGTCCGAGGACTGGTTTGCCGAGCGTGAAGCCTGCCCACGCGTAATCCTCCTGAAGATTGTCCCCATGGTAAAAAACCGGGCCTGCGGCTGCGGGTCGAGGAATGGAGAAACCGAGACCCCGTAAATCGACTGAACAGACTGCAAATCCCTTCTGTGCCAGGCGAACCAACTCTCCTTCCTCTTCGGGAGAATCTTCCTTACCTCTCTCGGACACGTGAAGGATGGTGGGAACCGGACCGGGGGCTTGAACGGGTTTAAGAAACCAACCGGTCACTCGAATGGCCGGTTCCGATCGGAAAACGACCTCCTCGATTTGCACGCCCTTGCGCGAGTGGGAAGTGAGTGTGACGGAATCGAGCTGGCTTTTTTCCGAAGGCAGGGCGAGCAGGCTCCGAAGTGTGTTCCTGGCGTTCTGACGGAAAGCCTCGGCGTCGCTGAGTGTGCTTGCTGGGGAATTGGCCGGGGCTATTTCATTGAGCCGATCGGAGTTCAGTTGCACCACCGTGCGTCCGCCCAGGGAGGTGAGTACTTGTCCCGTGGTTGTGCAGTCCAATTCGCTCGGAGCTGCCTCATCAAATTCCGCTTCTTCGGTTCCCCAATCCTCCTGACCGAGCCAGCGGTTGAACCATCCATAAGCGGCCTGGCGGCTGAAAAAGTCATAATCGTGTGGCAGCGAGGTCGCGAAAAGGCCGGCCTTTTCGGCCGCCCCAAGGATTTGATAGGCAGCTTGGACTTCCTGGTAGACTTCCTTTGTCCCTTCGATGTAGGTTGGCGAATAAGTGGCCCCGCGATCGATCGGCGTATAGATCATGAGCAGGGGTTTGGGGGCAAAAGCCAGCAGAAGGTCTCCGCGGTCAATGCCTTCAGGCAGGCTGAAGATCAAGTTCTGCTCTGCGTCGGCCACCGCGCCAGGCGGCGCGTAGGAGGGTCCGGCGAGGTCCTCAGAGTTTCCATCGACTTCCACGGCGACCCTGACTCTCGGCTCAAGCGCGCAGAGATACATTGTCATAGTAGCGCCGCCGGATTGGCCGGTCAGCCCGATCTTGTTGGGATCAACTTCGGGGCGCGAAAGAAGGTAATCGAGGGCCCTGATGGCATCCCACGCGCGATACTGCGCGAAAGTTGAACCGAAAAGCAGCATGGGGCGTCCGGCCTGTGAATGCTCACCGGTCGGGCCGTAGAGGGGTTTTCCGGTTCGCGGGTCAAGATACTGGTATCGCTCGCCCTGGCCGAAAGGATCGAAAGCCAGCACCATGTACCCCTTTCGCGCCAAAGTCTGGTACACATACGCGTAGTTGCGGTATGCCTTCCCGTTCGTCGTATGCCCGAGGGGCGCAAGAACTGCCGGGAAGGGCCCCTTGCGGCCACTTGGAATGTACAGATTGGAAGTGACATAAACTCCAGGGTGGCTTTCAAAAATAACCTTTTCGACCCGATATGCTCCGCGATCAATGGTTCCGGTAATGCGCGGGTTCAAAGGAGTCTTTTCAAAAGGGCCGCCAATAAGTTTCCAGACCGTGGAGCGGACCCTCTCAATGCGGGCGTGGACATCGGCCTCGCTGCGCAGTGCCCGAAGTTGCGCCAGCCGCTGCGCGCGCGCTTCGTTCATATGGGAAATCATGTACTCCGGCCAGTCATTCCAATAGTCACGCCCGGCCTCGCCAGGCGCCTGTGAAGCTGCTGGCCCGCTCATGGGCCCGGCGACGGCGGCGGGGCCCTCCAAACCGGCAAGGGGCAATGTTAGCCCCAGCAGGTTGGACTGAATAAACTTCCGGCGCGTGATCATAAGGGTCCTCCAGGTAGTCAGAAGCCGGGCATCCGGGTGTGCGACGAGCCAGACAGCTCATGGCAGACCACGGTTTTTTGCGCGCAAACCGTGCCTCAAACGAAGCGGCTGGGAAGCAAGCCTGAATGTATACTACAGCGGAGATGAACTTTCAATCGGAAGGCGAATTTGTGCGGTGGCTTCGCAGCCTGGCTTCAGCAAAGTCGCCGCTGGTCAGAATGGGCATCGGTGATGACGCGGCCCTGGTCCGGGTCAGAAGTGGCCGTGATTTGGTCCTGACGGCTGATCTCTCGATCGAGGATGTCCATTTCACCACCGGCCTGCATCCGGCCAGATCCATTGGCCACCGCGCGCTCGCGCGCTCTCTGAGCGACATTGCAGCCATGGGAGGTATCCCGCGGTTTGCGCTGATTTCCGTGGCCTTTCCGCGTTCTGTTTCGCGGGCCTGGATTGGAGAATTCTACCGAGGGGTGCTGGACCTTGCTGCGCGTTACCACGTGGAACTGATTGGCGGCGACACATCGGTTGTGAACCAGACGGCGATGGTCGACGTGGTGCTCACGGGTGAACTCGCTCGCGGAAGGGGACTGCTGCGTTCCGGAGCGCGTCCCGGTGACCTGATCTTTGTCAGCGGCAGACTGGGGCAATCAGCCCACGGGCTCGAGATTTTGAAGCGGCAAGCAAGACACCACAAGCAGGCCCGAAGATCCCAACGGGAGAATTCGGAAGCCGCGACCGCCGTGAAAGCTCACCTTTACCCGGAGCCGCGCTGCGAGCTCGGGCATTGGCTTCAGCAAAGCGGCATCCCCTCGGCGATGATGGACATCAGTGACGGGCTTTCAACGGATCTGGGACGCCTTTGCGAGGCCAGCAGAACCGGCGCAAAGATCGACGCCTGGCGCATCCCTCGGCTGTCCGCAATTTCACCGACACGCTCCCTGGCGCTTGCTCTCAACGGGGGCGAGGACTACGAATTGCTCTTCGCAGTTCCGAAGGTGAGGCTGGCGAAGGTACCGCGAAGGCAGTGTGGCGTTCCGCTCCACTGTATCGGCAGGATCTGCCGCTCACGAGAACTCCTGTTGGTGCACGAAAACGGGGGCGCCTCGCCTTTTGCGCCAGCAGGCTATGACCATTTCTCAAAGTGACGTCGCACTGAGTACAGCGGTACCAGACAGGAGGTTAGGAAGCTAGTTGGCATGTGTCGCGGGCGGCGGGTCGGGAGTTATCAAGGCCGGGGGCCGAGGGGCCGGGAATGGATTGGCAACTGGTCTGGCCGTGGCCGGGACCTGCTGGATGGAGGACACGGGTCGTGACTCCGAGAGGCTTGCTGCAAACGCGCTGAGATTCGAATCACCGGCCAGCACATTGCCCGATCCTGCGCTGGCCAGAATTTGCTGCACCTGTTCTGGAGTTGACAGCAGCGGCGAGCCCGGAAATCGCTCCACCGGCTTATCCTTGAGGACTTGGGCCATGAAGTCCGACCAGATGGGCAGTGCGACGCGTGAGCCTTCCTCCCCGCGCCCCAAGGGACGATGATCATCAAATCCAACCCAGACGCCTGCGGTGATTGAGGGCGAAAATCCCATAAACCAGGCGTCCGTAAAGTCGTTGGTGGTCCCGGTCTTGCCTGCCAGGTCATACTTCATCGCCAGCGGTCTGCTGGCAATTGCCGTTCCTGAATTGAAAACCTCTCGCAGCATCGAAGTTTCGATGCGCGCAATTCCGGCGGGCAACACATCGCTCACCTGGGGAGGGAATTCGTCGATCACCCGGCCGTTGTAATCGGTAACCCGGAGAATTTCACGCGGGGCGATGTGAACGCCGTCGTCGGGAAAAGTTGAAAAGGCCGAAGTGTGTTCCAGGAGCGTCAGGTCAGAAGCACCGAGAGCCAGGGGCAGGTTGGGAACGAGCCGCGATTCTATACCGAACCTGCGGCAAAGCTTAATGACATTATCGATGCCTACCTTGGCAAGCAGCTTAACCGCCGGGACGTTTTTTGACAGCGCCAGCGCGTGCAGCAGCGACATGCTCCCGTCAAACTTACCGTCATAGTTGTGGGGCGCCCACAGGCCGGCTGCGCTGGGGAAAGTCACTGGAGTATCCATGATGGTATCGAAAGGCCCAATGCCGTCCAGCAGGGCCTGCGCGTAGACGTATACTTTGAACGATGATCCTACCTGGCGGTAAGCCTGTACCGCCCGGTTAAACTGGCTTTCTTCGTAGTCGTAGCCGCCCACCATCGCCTTAATTTCGCCCGTCGAGTTGTTGATGGCCAGTATTGCGCCTTGAACGTCAGGCGTCTGGTCAAGCGTGGCGTGGGCGGTGGCGCCCTTAGCTTCCTCGATCTTGAACAAGTCCACATCGCCCGGGCTGAACACCTGGCGAGGGTCCGTCCGCCGTGTCCATTTGAAATCGGCAGGTTTGATCTGCGCCGTCAGGTTGGCAAATCGCACCTCCGCATAGCGCGGATTGACAGACATGACAATCCCGTGAATCAGGTTGCCCGCCTCCAGCGGGTCAGACCAGTCGGGGTCCTCAAAGCTCTTGAGAGTTGCCTGCCCGCCGCCTGACAGTCGGACAGGGCTTTTCAAAATGTTGCGCTCTGGACCTCGCCATCCACGCCGCTTATCGTCAGCACGCAACCCATTCCTGAGGCACTCCTGGGCCGCACGCTGCATGGGGATGTTGAGGGTCGTGTAAACTCGCAGACCCTTCTGCTGTACCGCCTCCAGTCCATACTTCTTCTGGAGAAACTGCCGGATGTCCTCAACGAAATAAGGAGCGATGTTCTCATGCCAGCTTCGCACGTGCAGGTCCAGAGGCATTTTGATGGCCGCCTGATACTCAGGCTTGCTGATTTTGTCATTGCTCAGCATGGCCTTCAACACTTCATTACGGCGAAACAGCGCATAGCGCGGATGAAGAATCGGCCAGTAGATGGGACCGCGGGCCATGCCGGCAAGAACGGCAGCCTCCGGAAGCGTGAGCTGCTGCAGGCTTTTCCCAAAGTAGAACTCAGCAGCCGCAGCGAAACCGTAGTTCCCGTAACCCATGGGAACCTGGTTCGCATACATGGTAAAAATTTGCGGCTTTGTAAACCGGCGTTCAATTTGAATGGCCAGCAGAGCTTCCTGGATCTTACGCCGAGGGCTTTTTTCGGGGGTCAGGAAGAGCATGCGGGCCAATTGCTGTGTCAAGGTGCTGGCGCCCTGAGCGTAGCGCAACTCCAGAATGTCCGTGATTGCAGCCCGGACCGTTCTGAAAACGTCGATCCCCCAGTGACTCTCGAAATTACGATCTTCGACGGAAATAACGGCGTTGCGCATGAGAGGAGGAATCTGGTCGTAGGTCACCAGCACGCGGTGTTGCATCGCAAAGCGCGCGATGGGCGTGCCGTCATCAGCAAAAACTTCCGTCATGACGTCAGGCCGGTAATCCTCGAGCTGTCGAACCTGCGGCAGGTCAGACGAATAGACGAAGAGAAGTCCCCCCAGAACGCCGGCTCCGGCGGCGAGAACCACCAGAATGACTAGAACGACCTGGCCAAGGAACCTTCGACTTCCCAGCAGCGGTGCTACGCCCCCGGGAATGCGGGTCTTCGGAGGCTGCGGTTGGCGACCATCCATAGGGGTGCTTGCCTCAACACCCAATTCTAGGGCCACTCCTGAGGCCAGTCAAACGAAGATGCAGCACAGCCTTTTCGTTCCGCGGACGTGCCGCCCTTGGCCATCGCGCAGCACGCCCGTGGCAATACCGGGCATCAGGAGGCGGGGGAAACCATTTTGCGGCAGATGCGGATTAGCCTTGCGTGCGGAATCTGGGACGGTGAGGAAAGCATCACGACTTCACCCTGCCGGAAACTGCTGTAGTACCACCGGGCGAACAGGGTCAGATGCTCCCAGGAAGATGCGCCGGGCAAATCTTCTGCATGGCTGAGCAGGCCATCAAATAGCTGGCGAAAACGTTCGTCGAGCGAAAGCGGCGAAGAGACGTTCTCTCCCAGTTCGAGATAGCCGGGCCCGTGCAGCTTGCCCGAGCACATCAGAAAAAAGCAAACGGTCCTGGGCAGGGCGGCGGGCAAAACGAGGGCCGCGTGAAGTTGGTTTACGTTCCGGACCGGCTCCGGCCTAAGTGTTAATGCGTCGCGGATTCTTTCAACTTTGCGATGCAGTTGCGCGGCATGCTCGAAGTCGAGATTATCGGAAGCCTGGTCTCGTTGGGCCTGCAGGCCACGCGTCAACGACTGGCCCTCGCCGTCCAGGACCTCGATGACGCGTTCCACTTCCTTCTGGTACTCCCCGTCGCTGCAACCCTGGAAGCACGGGGCCATGCACATGTGCATCTGCGAGTAGATGCATCCGGGATGGGCGGGATCGGGAACGAGGTCCTCAACGCAACGGCGGATCTTGAACAGATCGAGAAATTCTCCCGCAAACCGTTCGGCGCCCGCACGGGAAGGGAATGGACCGTAATAGAGCGAGCCGTCGTTTGCGATGCGCCGGGTGGGGTAGAGGCGCGGAAACCGGTTTCGGAGATTGAGCTTGAGCATCGCCGGGGCCTTCAACCTCAAGCGCGCACGGTATTGGCGCGGATAATAGTCGCGATTAAGTTCGTAGATTAGCCACTGCATCTCGAAACCCGACCCGGCATATTGATATTCGATCCGGCGGGTGATTTCTCGAAGATTCAAGAACCTGGAATTGCCTTCAGGTTTTCGCAGAAGCCGTGTCAGCCGCCGTTGCAGGTCGCGGCTGCGGCCTATGTACGGCGCAGCGCCAGGCCCAGCGCTCGAATCCGCAAAGAGCGCAAACACGCCGGGCCGGCGTTCGAATTGCTCGAAAAACGGACCGCCTTCCGCACTGGCGTCGAACTCCAGCGAGTTTTCAAGTCGCATGATTCTTACCGGCACTTGAACCGATTTTAAGTTGCGAGCAAAAGCCGGTCAAGGCCGGTCAGCCTTCGGCGATGGCCGGCGCCGATGCGCTGGGATGCTTGCCGAAAGGAACATCTGGCTGTGGCTCGGAACAGATTCGGAGGTCCTGAGATACGGCTGGAAATTCGGGAGCGCGCGCACGGCCCGGCCGAGACCTATCTTTGGAAATGGCCGGCCAGCTTGTCATAGGTCGAGGTAAGGTCCTCCGGCTCAACGCGTGTTTCTCCCACCACGGTCATAAAATTTGAATCCCCGATCCATCGCGGGAGGATGTGCAGATGGACGTGGTGCTCGACGCCGGCCCCCGCGCAACGTCCCATGTTCAACCCCAGGTTATAACCTTCCGGACGGTAGACATCCTTGAGTGCTTGCTGGAACTGCTGGGCCAGCGTCATCATCTCTGCCAGTATTTCAGACCGGACATCAACCAGCTCCGCCACATGGGTATAGGGAACAATCATCGCGTGACCCACCGTATAGGGGTAAAGGTTCAGCATGACAAAGTTCGAACGGCCCCGGTAAAGGACGAGGTGCTCCCTGTCGCCTGCGGGGTCGGCAGATGCCCTTTCGCAGAAGATACACTCCTGGTTCCGGGCTCCCGCGCTGACGTACTGAAACCGCCACGGGGTCCACAAATAGTCCATTGATCTAGACCTGCTGCTGGAAGAGTTACTCAACAGGAAAGGACGGCTTGGAAGGCGCCTCGCTCGCCGGCTGCTCTGCCGTCGAAGCTGCTGGAATCGGCTGTGGCGCTTCGTGGCCACTGTTGACCAGGTCCTTCAACTCTTTGCTGGGCTTAAAGTATGGGATATCTTTGGCGGGAACCTCCACGCGCTCGCCGGTCTTCGGATTTCTTCCCACCCGAGAGTTCCGGTGCCGCGTCCTGAAGCTTCCAAACCCGCGAATTTCAATCTTATCTCCGCCGCGCAGGGACTTGACGATACCCTCGAAAATGGTATCGACGATCACCTCAGAATCCTTGCGGCTCAATTCTGTCTTTCGAGCAACGTCTTCGATCAAGTCAGCTTTGGTCATGCTCGACTCCTCAGGCTAAAATTTTGACCCGGGCATCCCCAACCGGCGGCTATCGGTCCCCTCCGGAGGGGTTTCACCACCGGTTACTTCTAGTGCGAATTACTTCGATCCCCCGATGCGCTCGCGCGCGCCATGGCGGGGGTCGTGATACCCGCAGAAGAGAACGCTTCGGCCATTCTGGAAAGCCCTACGGGTTCGGGAGCTTTCTCCCGCTCGCGGGTTGGTTTCCAGTTTTCGGCCCTCAGACTCAGGCTGATCTTTTTTTCTTCCGGATTCAGCCGGACGACACGAAACTCCAGCTCATCACCAACTTTGGGTATTCCTGCATCGTTGCCACGATGGCTGTTTTCGATTTCCGAAACGTGACAAAGCCCTTCGATGCCTTCTTCGATTTCGGCAAAGACCCCGAAAGAAGTCCGCCGCGTGACTTTGGCCCGCACCGTGTCACCCACGCTGGTTTTGGCAAAGAAACTTTCCCAGGCGTCGGGCTGGAGCTGTTTCAGCCCCAGCGAAAGGCGCCGGTTTTCCGTGTCCACGTTCAGAACAACGGCCTCAATTTCCTGGCCCTTGCGCAGCATTTCGGAAGGATGTTTCACATTCCGCGTCCAGGAAAGATTCGAAACGTGGACCAGTCCGTCCACGCCTTCTTCCACTTCGATAAAAGCCCCGAAGTCCGTAAAATGCCGGACGCGGCCCTTGACCACGGTCCCCGCGCCCATTCGCTCGCTGAGGCCTTCCCAGGGATCGGGCAACGCTTGCCGCAGGCTCAGTGATATTCGCCGCTGCTCGGGATTAATATCCAGGATGGCCACTTCTGCCATGTCGCCGGGCTTCAAAATCTTCGAAGGGTGTCGCAGCCGCCTGGTCCAGCTCATTTCGGAGATGTGGATCAACCCCTCGACTCCCGGCTGTAGTTCCACGAAGGCGCCGTAATCGGTCACAGTTACAACTTTCCCGGTGACGTGGTCGCCAACGTGAAACTGCGAAGTGGCAGCTTCCCATGGGTCAGGCGCCAGTTGTTTCATCCCCAGAGAAACCCGCTCCTTCTCCCGGTCAAATTTGAGGACTTTCACTTCCACTTCCTGCCCTGGCTGCACCACCTCAGAAGGATGCGCCACACGCGTCCATGAAATGTCGGTCATGTGCAGCAGGCCGTCGATGCCTCCGAGGTCCACGAACGCTCCATAATCCGTCAGGTTTTTCACGCGGCCTTTCAGGACCGCACCTTCAACAAGGTGTTCCAGCAGCAGGGCCTTTCTCTGGTTATTTTCTTCCTCCAGAGCTTTTCGGCGGCTGACCACAACATTGTCGCGTTTGCGATTCAGCTTGATGACTTTGCAATCGATTTCCTGGCCTATCCACTCGTCGAGCGTTGGATGGGGTTTCAGGTCAGCCTGCGAGGCCGGCATAAAAGCATGGACACCGATGTTGACTTCGAGGCCGCCTTTGACCCGCTGGACCACGCGCCCGTGAATGGGCTTTTCTTCATAGAAGGCGCGTTCAATTTCTTCCCACAAATCTTCCTGAACTGCCCTGCGGCGCGACACCACTGCCGTTCCTGTCAGCTCATCGAACTTTTCAACCATGACTCTGACGGTCTGGCCGGGTTCAGCATTGATTTCGCCATCCGCGGCTGCGAACTCGATGCGGGGGATGACGGCTTCGAATTTCAAGCCCAGGTCAACCACCACTTCCTCGCCGGTGATATTCACAATATGGCCCTGGACGATCTCGCCTACGGAAAGAGTGGGAGCCGCTTCCATGCTCTCCATCAGGCCCTCTACCTCGGCCATTCCAAGCATTTGGTCCTCGGGTTCGGCATCGGCCGCAGACAGTTCAAGATCGTGTCCCGTACTGGCGGCAAGGGTTGGCGCTTCGGCTTCAGACGCCGATGGATGGCCGTTTTCAGCGGGTGCAGTTATGTCCGCCGCCCCGGCATCAGGCGCGGCTTCGTACTTGACGGAAGAATTGCTGGCACCGTTGCCATCATTCACCGCCAGTGCTTGCAGATCGTCTTCTTTGGGTTGGGCCTGGAGCGGGTTGTCGGCAGATTCAGCCGTATCCCTGCGCACAGCAGCCTCCCCGCCGCTCTGCGCCTCCGGTGAGGCAATGAACTCACCCGAGTTGAGGTCTTTCTCTTGGGACGACATTGACTTACCTCCCTGCCCATGCCCCGACGCAACTCCGACTGAGACTGTATTTTACCGTCCCCCGAAAAGCGAAGTCAAACCAAGTTACTGCAACTGTTTACTGCTCAGCTTTATTCAGTCTCGAACCGGACGCCTTTCTGTTTGATGCCTTTGCGGTAATCATCCGACTTGATTTCAACCACCTTGCACATCTCATAGAGCCGCGACGAAAGCGTGGGGCCCAACTGCGCCAGCGAGCGGTCCACATCCGGGATAGGATCGCCGGATGGCGCGCGGACTTCCCGCCGCTTTGAATTCCCGGATGCAAGTGTTGTGGTGATCAGTGTAACTCTTTTTTCGTTGTACCGCGAATTGACGATGTGAGTAAGGGTCTCGCGGACCCAATCAGTGGGGTCAAAGGCGCCCAGATCGTCCAGCATCAGTACTTCCACGTCCAGAACCGGTCCCAGCACTCGCATTTCAGAAGTGTGCGAAACCGGATTGTAGCTGTCCCGGATGTCCTTCAGCAGTTTGAGAAAGTCATAATACAGGCACGGAACGCCTTTCTTTTCCATCAGGCCGCGCAACACTGCGACGCCCAGGTGGGTCTTGCCCACGCCTGTAGGTCCCACGAACAACAAGCCGAAGTCCGTGGGATATTCCTGCACCAGTTTTTTCGAATACATCCTGGCAGCGTCCAGGCTGGGATTAGGCTCGCGTGTGCGCGAGTCCTTGCGGACGTCAAAATTTTCCAAATTGCAGTGCTCGTACCGGCGCGGGATTTGGGCCGATTTCAGCAACGAATCGTAACGTTGAGACTTTTCGCACTCGCACCGCGCCACACGCCTGACTCCGTCGGTCTCGACCGGCCTCCAGCCGGTCCCTTCGCAGTGAGGGCAGTCTTTTCTGGCCATTGAATAACCTTTAGCCGATTCTAAATCACTTGGGGGAAAACCGGAAGGGAATAAGACCTGGGGCGTGGTTAAAGTTCCGGACCCGGCTTGGCGCTGAAGGCTTCGTCGCGGGTTGCACAGCAAGGCTTTCGTTTCAGCGGCGCATCCGGATCAGGTAAGGCGGGATGACCCGGACAAGCGCGTTCTGCATCTCTTCGGGGGGCTCGCCGGTTCGGGTGATAACTTCCTTCTCCACATATTTGACGAACTCCTGCATTTCTTTTCCCATTTCCTCCATGCGTTTTCGCATGTTCAAAATGATTTCCACACCTGCCAGGTTGACGCCCAGGTCACGGGTCAGGCTCAGAATGGTTTCGAGCGCCTCCAGGTCCTCACCAGTATAAAAACGCGTGTTGCCTTCACTCCGCGAAGGAATCAGCAGACCTTCGCGCTCGTAAAGGCGCAGCGTCTGCGGATGGATGCTATACATTTCCGCCACGGCGCTGATCATGTAGCCTGCTTTGCCCCGGGGTTTTCTGCCTCGTTTTGCCATGAATTTTTCAGACTGCCCGCATCCGGGCAGCCCGCCTCTACATCGGGACCTTGAAGTACTTCCGCAAGTCGCTGCGAAGATCTGACGGATTCAGCCGGTCAAGTTCTTTCAGGATTTCCTTGCTGCGCTCGTCGGCCACTCGCGGGATCTTGATCTCAACTTCCACGAACTGATCGCCGCGCTGACTCGCCCGCAGCGAGGGCGCGCCTTTCCCGCGGATGCGGAGCTTTTGTCCGCCCTGAGTGCCGGGAGGAATCCGAATGGTCGTGGGCCCGTCGATGGTTGGCACCTCAACTTTTGTGCCCAGCGCGGCCTCGGTGACGCTGATCGGCACCTTGACGTAAAAGTTATCTCCCTTGCGTTCGAAATATGGATGAGGCTCGACGTCGGTCAGAATATACAGGTCGCCCGGCGGTCCGCCGTTAGCGCCAGCGTTGCCCTTTCCCGGTACGCGGACCCGCGATCCCGAGTCGACACCCGGCGGGATTCTCACGTCAAACGTCTCCGGCTTGCGGATATGTCCCGTTCCTTTGCATGAGGGGCAGGGGCTCTGTTGCCGTCCTGTGCCGCCGCACTGCGGACAGGTCGTCGAAAAGCGCATTGCCCCCGCGGTCCGCTGGACTTTTCCGCTGCCGCCGCAGGCCGGGCAGGTCACCGCCGGGCCTGCCTGGGTTCCCTTACCGTTGCAGGCGGCGCAAACTTCTTCCCTGCCGATGGTAATCCGGACCTGGGTTCCTCGTATCGCGTCCCAGAAGCCCAGGTGCATGTGGTGCTCGATGTCTCGCCCGCGAGCCGGCCCCGCCGCGGCTTCCGGGCCTTCGCCTCCGCGCGTGAAAATTTGGGAGAAGATGTCGCGAAAAGTTGAACCAAACCCCGCCGGGCGCTCTTCCTGGGGAGTGAAATCAGAGAAATCGAAGCCGGAGAAATCGACGCGCGGACCATTTTTGGCGTCCTCCACGGGGCCTCTCGCATAAGCCTCGTAAGCGTCGGCTGGAATATTATCGGAGTAGAATCCATACTGATCGTAAATCTTCCGTTTTTTTTCGTCGCTGAGAACGTTGTACGCTTCCTGGATTTCTTTGAATTTTTCTTCCGCCTGCTTATTACCTGGGTTCACATCAGGATGGTGCTTTCTGGCAAGCCGACGGTAAGCTTTCCGGATCTGGTCAGCCTTGGCGGCGCGGTCTACTCCCAAATCGCCATAATAATCCTTCTGTTTGGTTCCCGCCGGCATGCTTATTCCCCTCTGGTAAGGCTGCCCCGCCACGCTGATGACTGCGGCAGTAGCTTTTCTGTGGAAGGAAATTTGATGAAAAATCAGGGGCCAAATGGACTGGCTCAGAGGCTGGAGTTGGACCGGTAGTCTGTCCTGCGCTCCAGCCACGCCTCAGCCGGAAATACCCGCATCAATTCATGCTCGTCTTGAGTATGGGCCCCAAATGGTCGGGGCAGCGGGAGGCAATCCAGGCTTGCAACTGTCGCCGGATTTCTTCCGCCGCGCGGGAATTGAGCATCGGGCTATCGATCTGGACCTCCATGAAATGCCTGGCATGGCAAGTTGGGCACTCGATGTCCACCTGGGCCCGGTGTCCCACAGCCTGTTCCTGCTGTTGTTGTACTTGTTGTTCCATTGGATCGCCCCTTTCCGCCCCTGATCGCCCTTACTTGCTTAGATGCGGCATTTGATATCGTGATTACTTCTTGTTCTTGTCTTCTCCCTCCACAACTTCAGCGTCGATCACTTCACCTCCGTCTCTGGACTTGTCTTCACTGGTTCCGCCGGCCGCGCTGGCCTGCCCTGAACCGGCTTCACCTCCCGGCGGGGGCGGAGCAGACGTGCCAGCCTGCTGCTTGTACATGGCCTCGGCCAGCTTGTGAGATGCCTGGGTCAGCCGTTCTACGGCCGCATTGATGGCTTCCAGCTTGCCTTCCTGAATGGACTTCTTGGCGTCGTCAACCGCCGCCTCGATGTTCCTGGCATCCGCTTCTGAAATCTTGTCGCGGTTGTCCTTCAGTGTTTTCTCCACGGAGTAAACGAGCGAATCGGCCCGGTTTTTCACCTCCACTTCGTCTTTGTAGCGGCGATCTTCATCGGCGTGGAGGTCCGCTTCCTGCTTCATTCGCTCCACCTCGTCCTTGGAAAGGCCGCTGGAAGAGGTGATGGTGATCTTCTGCTCGCGACCAGTGCCGGTGTCTTTCGCAGATACGTTCAGAATTCCGTTAGCGTCGATGTCGAATGTTACTTCAATCTGCGGAATGCCACGCTGCGCAGGGGGAATTCCAACCAACTGGAACTTGCCAAGCGTCCGGTTGTCTTTGGCGCTGGGGCGCTCACCCTGGAGCACGTGGATTTCAACCGATGGCTGGTTGTCCGCCGCTGTCGAGAACGTCTCGGTCTTCCGTGTCGGAATCGTCGTATTGCGTTGAATCAGTGGAGTCATCACTCCGCCCAGAGTTTCAAGGCCCAGCGTCAGAGGAGTCACGTCGAGCAGCAACAGGTCTTTCACCTCGCCGCCCAGCACGCCGGCCTGCACGGCAGCGCCGATGGCCACAACTTCGTCCGGATTGACGCCCTTATGGGGCTCTTTTCCATCGAACAGGTCCTTCACGATCTTCTGGACACGGGGGATACGCGTCGACCCGCCCACCAGCACCACTTCATCGATCTTGCTTGGCTCAACACCGGCATCCTTCAGGGCCTCCTTCACTGGGCCCACCGAACGCTGGAAAATGTCTTCGCACATTTGTTCAAAGCGCGCCCGTGTAAGCTTTAGGCTCAGGTGTTTGGGTCCGGAAGCGTCCGCGGTGATAAACGGCAGATTGATTTCCGTCTCCAGCACCGTGGACAGCTCCATCTTGGCCTTTTCAGCCGCTTCCTTTAGCCTTTGCAGCGCCATGCGGTCCTTCGAGAGATCGATTCCCTGGTCTTTGCGGAACTCCTCCACAATCCAGTCAATCACACGCTTGTCAATGTCGTCGCCGCCCAGATGGGTGTCGCCGTTGGTCGATTTCACCTCAACCACGCCTTCGCCGACCTCGAGGATCGAGATGTCAAATGTTCCGCCGCCAAAGTCGTAAACCGCGATGGTCTCGTCCTTCTTTTTGTCCAGGCCGTATGCCAGCGCAGCCGCCGTCGGCTCGTTTACAATCCGCAGCACGTCAAGGCCGGCAATCTTGCCCGCGTCTTTGGTGGCCTGCCGCTGGCTGTCATTGAAATACGCCGGGACTGTCACCACCGCCTGGGTGACGCTTTCCCCCAGATACTGTTCCGCCGCATCCCGCATTTTTTGCAGGATCATCGCCGAAATTTCCGGCGGAGAATACTCTTTGCCCTGCGCCACCACACGGCAGTCGCCGTTGGTGGCCGCAACCACTTTGTAGGGAACCGTCTTGATCTCATTCTGGATCTCGTTGTAACGGCGCCCCATAAATCGTTTGATCGAATAGACGGTGTTTTCCGGGTTCGTGATTGCCTGGCGTTTGGCCACCTGGCCCACCAGTCGCTCGCCGCTCTTGGTAAACGCCACCACCGACGGTGTCGTGCGGCCACCTTCCGGATTCGTGATGACCTTGGGCTCACCACCCTCCATCACCGCGACGACCGAGTTGGTCGTGCCTAGATCAATGCCTATTATCTTTGCCATCGCTAATGCCTCCGTTGAGGAACTTGAAAGGCCTGGCTAAGTCCTTCAAAAGCCCCACCTATATCTCTACATAGAGCCTTAGATGCAGAGTCCGTAATTTAGTTTCACCATATAATAAAGTCTTAGTGTGCCATTGTCAATGTGGATTTGTAACGGACACGTATCTAAAGGCTTACCTGCTTCAAGGTTCCTGAAAGCTGAGCGGCTTAACCGTTCAAGCGACAGCAGAGCTACCCTGAAATTCCTGGCCTTCGCAACCCTGTGCGCCGCAACGCCTCATCGTGTAGTAAGCTAATGGCTTAACCGCAGTATTTTCGACAGGAGACGCTTCAGATGCCCAAAAAGAAGACCACGCGGGAGTATAGGCCAGAACACGCCGCTTCAGGCGTTCGCGCAGATATGCCGGAGATTGAGACATGGGAGAACAATTATCGAGGGTATGAAATCACCATCACAATCCCAGAATATACTTCGATCTGTCCGCGCACGCATCTGCCCGATTTTGGCACAATCACCATCCGTTACCTGCCCGACAAACTCTGCGCTGAACTCAAATCGCTCAAATACTACATCCTCGCCTACCGCAACTTGGGTATTTTCTACGAGAATGCAGTGAATCGCATCCTGGATGATGTTGCCCAGGCGTGCCGGCCCAGGTGGGCGGTTGTTCGAGGAGAGTTCACCACACGCGGTGGCATGCACACCACGGTTGAGGCCCGGTATCCGCGCAAATCGGGTTGATGCTGTCTCACGCTGTTGAAAAGGATCAATTCGGAGGCGAGGAAGATGGGGCTGGTGATGCAGGTGGAGACGGCGCCTCTTCTTTGGGTGATGTTGAAGGCGGGACGGGCGGTTTGGGGGCGGTGATTACGCTGCCGGAGATCCCCCCGGGCACGCCGATGGCAAGTCCCCCATCAACGCCTTTCACTATATCTCCCTGAACGCCGGTGACCTTGCCGCCCGGCACGCCACCCACCACTCCACCTGGCACTCCGCCGACGATCCCGCCCGGTACGCCGCCCACCACCCCGCCTGGCACCCCACGGACGATACCGGCTGATTCAGGCGTCTTTGGGGGCGCCGGCGGAGCGGGAGTTGCTGGCGAGGCGGGAGGCGCAGGCGGCGCAGGCGCAGCTTCTTTCGGCGGAGCAGGAACTGGCTTGGGTTCCGCAGACGGTCTTGGCTTGGCTGCTTTTCGTTGCTCCTCGGCTTCCCGCCGGGCCTCCATTGCTTTCTGCCTTGCCTTTTGAGCTTCCTCCCTGGCGGCTTGAGCGTCCTTCATCGCGCGTTGCCGCGCCTTTTGAGCTTCTTCTCTGGCGTCCTGAGCTTCCTTCTTGGCCTGTTCGAGCTGGCGCTCGATTTCATCCTTGTTCATTTTCTGCGCAGATTCCTGGGCCATCATCGCTTGCTCCATGGCCTGCTTGAGCCGTTGCCTCATTTCCGGAGTATTCATTTTCTTGAGCTGGTCCATTTGCTCCTGCAGGTGTTGGCGCATTTCTGGTGTGTTGAGCTGCTGCACGCGCTTCGTGGCCTCTTCTATCTGCCGACGCATCTCGGGCGTGTTCATTTTATTGAGTTGCTCCATCTGCTCCTGCATGTGCTGGCGCATTTCGGGTGAGTTCATTTTCTCGATCTGCTTCATGGCCTGGTTAATTTGTTCCTGAAGCTTTTCCTGATCGATCTTTGGAGCGAGGTCCTGCGACATTTGGATCTGTTTCATGGCCTGGTCGATCTGCTCCTTAACCTTCGCCTCGTCGATCTTGGGAGCCGCGGCTTCCGCCAGCTTTAGTTGCTTCATGGCCTGGTCGATCTGTTCCTGAATCTTTGCCTGATCAATTTTCACTCCTGAGTCCTGCACCATCTGGGCGTGCTTCATGGCCTCATCGATCTGGCGCAGGATTTCGTCCTGGTTGACATCAACCTTGTAGTTGCTCTCTGTGTTCGTGGAGGCGCTCTTATTGCCCTGGGCCGGTGGATCAGATGCGGGATCAGCTTTCTGGGAGCCAGCATCCGGCTTGTCGCCATTGAAGTATCTGAAATAGACCTCGACCATCACCTTGGCCGGTACGGGAACGCCATGGCGCATTGCAGGTTTGAATTTCCAGGTGCGAACCGTCTTGAGGGCGTTTTCATCCAAGCCGCGCCCTAGAGGTTTTGACTGTTCCTTCGTCTCGGCGACTTCGCCCTTCGTATCGATGATCGCCCACAGAACTACCGGGCCGCTGAGGTGCGCTTTCTTTGCCTCAGGCGTGTAAGGGGGTTCCGGCTTGTAAATTGGCACGGGCGCTTCCACGTCGCCCCCAACCTTGTAGACCTTGCCGAAAAATTTGTAGTCCTTGCCTTGATACTGATTGGTCCCGTCGCCATTCTCGGCTGGTTGGGATGCCGTAGCGGGCGACTCCGCTTGCGGAGCCGACGTTTTAAGAGGAAACGCCCACACCATTGTCACTCCTGCCATCAGCAGGGTTGCCGCGGCCGTCAAGATCGAGACCATCAATCTTGTGCGAGACATGTGTACCTCCTTCATCATCAGCGCCACGCGTTCGGCGAGTTGGTTTTCGCGCAGAAACAGGGGAGCGGGCAGGCTTTCGGCCAGCCATTTCTGTCCCGCCATCTCGAGCAACGCTTTCAGATAAGACCGCCGCTCGTGGCTTCGCCGGACGGCTTCCGCATCCACCACCTGTTCGCGGCTGAGGCGAGCGCTGCGCACCACCCACCACAGCGGCAGGTGAAACCAGAGCAGCGTGAGGACTATTTCTTCAAGCATGTTCCACAACCAGTCGCGCCGCTCCACGTGCAGCAGTTCGTGCAGGGCTACGGCCTTCTGCATAGCAGGTTCCATCTGCAGAAAGCGGGCGGGGAAGAGGACCGCCGGCCGAAAGAACCCGAACGTTGCTGGCGTCGGAATCTGCCGGGAAAGAAAGAAAGCCGGAGAAACGGGCACAAGACGCTGTGCTTCCCCAACCGATTCGGGCGTCTGCCGCATTCGCTCGGCGTGCCGGCGGTAAAGCCACAACCGCCCGAACCCGAGCGCCATCCACACCAATCGGACGACAATGCCGATGCAGATCAGCCAGAGGACAACTTCCGCAAGTGACGGGCCCAATGGCGCGGCGGCGGCAGGTGCAGCGAATGTCACGTCGCTCAATGCTGTTCCAGATGATTCCAGAATTTCCGGCCGCCACGGTTGGAGCAAAGGCAAAAAGACGCACGCAGCCAGCAGCGCCTGCCAGTAGGCGAGGCGCACCTGGGGCACGCGAAGCCGCAGCAGGCTGGCCATGACGGCCCCCACTCCAACGAGCATGGCCGCCTGAATGCTGTATGCCGCAAGGTCCCTAAGCCACAAGGGTTGATAGCTCACCGGCCCTCCTCGATGGCTCGGACGATCTTTTCGACCTCTTCGCGCGAGAGGTGGCGGTCCTCCACAAGTTGCACCATCAGCGGCTCGGCGGAGCCGTTGAAGACCCGATCCACAAATTCGCGCACCATGCTGCGGATCACCTGCTTGCGTGGGCGCGCCGACTGGTAAATGTAAGCGCGGCCTTCCGCGGGGCGCTTCGTCAGGAAGCCCTTCTGCTCCAGAATATTCATCATGGTCATGACGGTGGTGTAGGCGATGGGACGCTGTTCGCGCAGCTTTTCATAAACGTCACGAACAGTCGCGTGGCGGAGTTCCCAGACCACCTTCATAATTTCCAGTTCCTGCCCGGTAAGGGTGCGGCTGGGTGTTCTCATACGCAAACAGTAGTACTAATAAATTAGTATTGTCAAGAAGTTTTTGATTTGCAAACCTCCGCCCACCGAGGTTTGGGTGTTCAGCCTTAAGACGTCACCCCGACCCGTGGCAAGCTTTTTGACACAAGGCCCCTCGTGTGTGAAGATATCGGCGGAGAAATCGCTTGAAACAAGACCGCATTCAACGCTACATCGTTGCAGGAATCCTTCTTCTCGTTGTCGTCGCCCCATTATTCACCGATGGCGTCAACCTGCTGGTGGACTGGATTTGGTTTGGCGCTGAGGGTTACCGCGTTATCTATAAAAATATTCTGTTTTCCCAGATCGGACTGAGCGGTGTGGGCGGCATCGCTTTCATCGTCTTGGTGGGCGCCAACGTTTATATTGCCCGTGCCGTGGCGGCGCGTTACGGTTACCGCGTTTTCCACGGAGCCATCGAACTGCCCGGGCTCGATCGCTTTGCCGAAGCCTTCCGCTGGGTAGTGTGGCTGGGCGTGCTGCTGGTGGGTTATGCAGTGGGACAATGGGCGGCGCTCCATTGGCAGGACTACCTGCTGGCCGAGCACTCGGTCCCCATGAACCAGGCCGATCCGATCTTTCACATCGACCTGGGCTTTTACCTGTTCCATCTGGATTACATCTGGTTCCTCTATCACCTGGGACTGGTGATCGTGATTTTCTGCCTGCTCGGCGCCGCGGTGGTTTATCTGCTGGAAGGCGGCGTATGGGTAACGCCGCGCGGCCCGAGCGTGGCGCCGGGGGCGCGCTCGCACCTGATGGTGCTGGGGACGCTGCTGTTCCTGCTGCTGGCCTATCGGGCGCGGCTGGCCATGTACGGGCTGCTTTATTCATCGCGCGGCCTTATTTACGGCGCGTCGTACACAGACGTCCACGCCACGCTGCCCGTGCTCAAGCTCATGCTGGCGCTCTGCGTAGTGACGGCATTGGCGCTTGCCTACGGCGCTGTTCGCGGGCGCATCCGGCCCGCCTTGTATAGCATTGCGGGGCTGGTGCTGGTGGGGATTGTGGGCGTCAACGTTTATCCCGGCATCGTCCAGCATTTTGTGGTGACGCCGAATGAGCTGGACAAGGAAAGGCCCTTTATCGCGAACGCAATCGAGTTTACGCGCAAGGCCTACGCGCTTGATCGCTTCCGGGAGCACCACTTTACCGCCGCGAGCGACCTGACGGCGGCCGACGTCATGAAGAATGAAGCTACCATGCGGAACGTCCGGCTGTGGGACCACAAGCCGCTGCTCACCACCTTCGGGCAGCTTCAGGAGATCCGCACCTACTACGATTTTGTCAATATCGACAACGACCGTTACCACATCGGCGGCGTGTACCGCCAGGTTTCTCTCTCTCCGCGCGAGCTGTCCACTTCCAGTCTGCCCAGTCGCAACTGGATCAATGAGCATATTATTTACACGCACGGTTACGGCATCTGTATGGGCCCGGTGAATGAGTACACTTCCGACGGCCTGCCGGTGTTTTTCATCAAGGACGTGCCGCCGATTTCCTCCGTTCCCATCACCATCAAACGGCCTGAGATTTACTACGGCGAGGTGCCGAACAATTACTGCTTTGTGGATACCGGCCAGCAGGAGTTCGATTATCCGGCGGGCGACCACGATGTCTACTGCACTTACAGCGGCACCGGTGGAATTCCCGTCAACAACATCTGGCGGCGGTTGCTTTTTACGCTGAAATTCGCCCAAAAGAACATCCTGTTTTCGAGCGACATCAAGAACAACAGCCGCGTGATGATCTATCGGCAGATCCTCGATCGCGCCCGGCGTCTGACGCCTTTTCTCCAGTTTGATTCTGACCCGTATATGGTGGTGGCGGATGATGGCTCGCTCTACTGGATGCTCGACGGCTATACCACTTCCGACCGCTATCCCTATTCTGACCCGACCGACCAGATGGGGAATTACATCCGCAATTCGGTGAAGGCAACCATCAGCGCCTACACGGGCGAGGTGAAATATTACGTCGCCGATCCCACCGATCCCCTCATTCAGGTCTATTCCCGGATTTTCCCAGGCGTGTTCCAACCGCTCAGCGAAATGCCACAGGACCTCCGCGCGCACATCCGCTACCCGGAAGCTTTTTTCAGCGTGCAGGCCGCCAAGTTCGCCCTCTTCCACATGACGGACCCGCGCGTCTTCTTTAATAAGGAAGATTTGTGGCGGGTGGCCCGCAGCGCCGCCCGCGGCCCGGCCGCTCCCATGACTCCCTATTACACCATCATGAGGTTGCCGGAAGTTGGAAACAAGGAAGAGTTCATCCTGATGGTGCCGTTTACGCCGGCGCGGAAGAACAACATGATTGCCTGGATGGCCGCCCGCTGTGACGCTCCGAATTATGGCAAGGTCACCGTGTTCACTTTCCCCAAGCAGAAGCTGGTTTACGGCCCGCAGCAGATTGAATCGCGCATCGACCAGGACCCCACCATTTCCCAGCAGCTCACGCTGTGGGGCCAGGCGGGATCGTCCGTCATCCGCGGTACCCTGCTGGTGATTCCAGTCGCCAACGCCGTCATGTATATCGAGCCGCTTTACCTGGCGGCGCAATCCGGCGGCGCGCTGCCACAGTTGAAGCGTGTGATCGTGGCTTACTCCGACCAGGTCGTGATGTCTCCCTCGCTCGATGACGCGCTCAGCCAGATTTTCGGCGCCAGCATCTCCACCCAACTGGCCCAGACGCTTCCCACACTGAAGCCCAAGGTTGAGGGAGAAAAACTCGTCACCAACGCAACGTCTGCGCCCGTAGCTGCCCCGGCGGCCGATCTGGAACAGTTCAGGGCGCTCACGCGGCAGGCGAACCAGGAATACCAGCACGCCCTGCAATTGTTGAAACAGGGCGATTGGGCGGGTTACGGCAACGAAATCAAGAAACTCGGCCAGACACTCAATCAGCTGGCAGCACAGTCCAAATAGTCGCCCTGCACTCAGGGGAAGGCGCACGCATGTTTCGGCAGATTTGAACTTGATTAACTGAACGGTTCGCCGTCGCGGAAACGGCACACATACTTGACAAGGAAGCTAAAATTTATCGCGGCATATCTGGACAATTATGATATAAATTACAAGGCGAACAAAAAGCAAATTAGAAAGGGGTACCTCAATGACCACGAAATTGAATTGCGACATAGTGGAAGGATTGATGCCGACCGAGAAAATCGCGCGCATCGAATCGGCGGATGGCAAACTTGAGGAGGTTTTCGTGTCAAATGAAAATATCAGCGGCAACAAGCTGATAGCTTCCGAAATAGGAAGGCGCTCGGGGGAAGTTTTGGTGGAGCTCCCTCGGGAAAGCGCGTCGGGCCGCTGGCGAATGTGGGTAAAAGAGTCATCTATCGAGGGATAAATGGTCCTTACAGACCGCGAGATACAAGCAGCGATTGAAAACAAACAAATCCTCATCGATCCCCTTCCTAACGAGCTTGCCTACAGTTCTACAAGCCTGGATCTCGGTTTATCAAAATTCATCCGCGTGTGGAGGAAAGAGCCCGTCCAGGGAGTTGACCAGATCGTTTGTCCGGCCACAGATGGATACAGGTTCAGCGATTTTGCAAAGAACTATTCGGACGCCAAGGAAATAGGCCCTGAGGGCTACGTTGTTAACCCAGGAAGCTTTCTGCTGGGTTGGACGGAAGAAACTGTGGAGTTACCTATCTGCGGACGCCTTGCGGCGCGGGTGGAAGGCAAGAGCTCCCTATCGAGATTAGGTATCGGCATTCATGTTACAGCGCCTACGATCCACGCCGGATTCAAAGGTCCAATTCAGCTCGAAATTTGCAATCACGGCTCACTGAAAGTGAAACTAATTCCCGGTATGCCGGTCTGCCAACTTATTTTCGACCTGACACTGGGCACCCCCGAGAAGGGTTATGCGGGCCAGTTCCAGGCACAAGCGAAAAAGTAAGTAGGCGTGCGGCGTCTCTGACGCCACCCTTTTGCCGCCTGGTCAACAACCGCCATGCGACTGTTACAATTCTGCTCGGTTGTATTCCTCGCCTGTTGCTTGCCGGTTCTCGCGCAGCAACAGCGAAAATCCCCCATCCGCTACGGTCCCGGGGTTTGCGGCCCGGCCGACCCCACCTACATCCGTGCCGCAGAAGAGTCAGGAGGGCAGCCGCTGTTCCTCGCCCCGGATGAAGTGGCGAAATCCTTCGTGCTGGTGGGCGAACTGACCCGCTCCAATCACGTGACGCTGCTTTGGGCGCGGGGAGAACTGTCGGAAGTCCACGATTTTGTGGTGCCGGTGGATTCCACTGTGCAGCGCCTGGTCTTTTCACTTTCCTTTGATACTGCGGGAGCGAAACTGGCCGTCATGGATCCGAACGGGAAGGAAGTGACGAGCGGAACGCCCGGGGCCGAGATTACTTCTCTCAACTGCGGCGGCATTGTCAGGATCGCGCCTCCAGCGCCTGGCAAATGGCATGTGCGAGTCAGCGGCAAGGGGCGGTTCTGGCTCGAAGCCAGCGGCGTCAGCGGTATTTTTATGGTCGATGCCGAGTTTGTTCACCTTGCCGGGCGACCCGGCCATGAGGGCTATTTTAGGATTTCCGGCCAGCCGGTTGCGGGCGAGGCGGCTATGCTGCGGGTGGAATTGAGCGGCAAGACCCGGAATGTGCAATTCCATCTGGTCTCGCCTGAAGCCACCACGCTGCAGCCGGTTACGTTGAAAGCCGATTCGCCCGGCAATGACGAAAGCGAATACCTGGGAGAACTCAGTCTGCCCGCAACCCCGTTTCGCCTGGCCGTGACTGGAGACGACAAGAGCGGCCATTCTTTTGAACGGGTGTTTTCGCCGTTATTCCACGCCGAGACGGTCGAGGTAACGCCTCTCGATCTGGGTCTCGAAGATATCCCCGCCGGGAAGACCGTTCCGATGCGTTTCAAGATTCGCAATGCGGGCGCCGCGCGCGAGTTCCGAATTCAGGCAGTTGACACCAAAAGCTTTCTCACCAGGCAGGAACCACAGGTTGTGTCTCTTGGCGGCGGCGAATCGCGCGAGGTTCCAGTCGAGCTGAGGATACCAGCCGGCACCCCGGCCTACACGCGCGATACCGTGATCGTTACGGCTACGTCCGCTTCAGCTCCGGCGACCACCAACAGCGCCGTCATTGAGTTCGACATCACGGCCCCGGCCGCCAGGTAGACTCATCTTGAAGTCGTTCTAACTGCTGTCGTTCGCACGAGCGGAATCAATCTGATTTTTCAGTCTGGACGGGGGGCATTTGTAGAGTGCAGGCCCGGCAGGCGCGGGTGGGATCCATTGCCTCGCTGCCACGGTCAATGTGGCGGATGATGCCCTCGGGGTCTATAACAAAGGTCGTGCGTTTAGCAACTCGCCAAAAGCCGAGCACGCCGTACCGCCGGCAGACCTTCTTCTGCGTATCGCAAAGCAGCGGATATGTTAAGCCCAGCTTCTTCGCGAAACTGCGGTTGGCCTCCGGATTGTTGACACTAATGCCCAGTACCTGGGCGCCCGATCGTTCGAAATCGGCAAGACCATCCTGGTATGCCTTAAGCTCCTGAGCTCACCCCGGCGTGCTGGCATAGACGTAGAAAGCCAGAATGACGCTGTGCCGGCCCCGGAAATCGCGGAGCCGAACCACTCGGCCCGTGTGGTCCGGCAGTTCAAAATCTGGCGCCGCGCCTCCGCAGTTCAATACCATCCTGGCTTTTTGCCGTGAGCAGGCGCACCAACATCGGCATGCCGCGATTGAAGCCTTTACTTCTTTTGCTTCTCGGCTTCCCGGTGCGCGATCAGACTACAAGCATCGTGGGCGCCGGTCGGGTCCAGCGCTTCGCTATTTTTGTCTATGTGCGTAATGGTGCCCTGCTTGTCCACCACGAAAGTGGTGCGGTTGGCAAAACCATGCTGGGCATTGAGGATCCCGTATTCCTTGGAAACTGTCCGGTTGAAATCACTGAGCAGCGGGAAAGTGACGCCGATCTCCTTGGCGAATGCCCTGTTAGCTGGCGAACTGTCCACGCTGATACCTAAAACCTGAGTATTTGTCTGTTTGAATTTGGCGAGATCAGCCTGATACGCCTGTAATTCCTTCGTTCAACCACCTGTGAACGCCAGAACGTAAAAGGCCAGCACCACGTTTCCTTTGCCTTCGAACTGGCTTAAGCTGTAGGGCTTGCCATTCTGGTCCGGCAGGGTAAAGTCGGGCGCCTTATCTCCAACCTTTAGTGCAGCAGCCTCCGGAGCGTTCGCCGTTGCTTTTGCTTCCGGTTCAGCGGTGGCTGACGTTTCGACCGACGAACATTGGCTCAAGATGGGGACCACCAGCGCAAGAACCAACAGTGCGACCGCCGCTTTGAAATTCCGCTTCATCGTTTTAACCTCCCCACGCCCAATTTTGGTGAAGATGGTGACGAGTTTATCACGAATTTGCCGCCTGCGCATGGTCACTTAGCGCAATTCCACCAGGCAAGCCGCAGAAACCACGCGCAACGACGACTTCCCGTCGATCTAGACAATATGAAAATCACCCAAAGTTGCGGCGGACAACAACCTGCCATCATCTAATAGGGCCGAGGGCTTGGCCGGAGGTGGAAATGGCATACACGTTGTGCTTGTCTTCTCAAATGTTCGTGTAAACTACTGCAAAAGAAGCTTAATAAAATACTTGACAATGCGACACTAAGCTTTTATTATTCAAGCAGACTAATGATAAAAGTGAGGAGGTGGGCCAGAGATGCTTATTATCCAAGGGAACCATTTCGTGATCTCGTTTCGACACACGACCATTTCAACCAGCTTTTCAACGAAACCTTTGCCCGGGCTTTCGGCGATCAGAAGAAGGCTTGGCTGCAGACCTGGGTACCGCCTGTAGACATTTGTGAGACTGAGAGCAGCCTGGTGCTGAAGGCGGAGCTGCCGGGAATCAATCCTGATGACGTGGAAATCCGGGTCGAAGGCGGCACTCTCTATCTGAAAGGCGAGAGGAAGTTCGAGAAGGATGCCAAGGAGGAGAACCTCCACCGGGTTGAGCGGCCATACGGAACGTTTACGCGAAGCTTTTCGCTTCCAAATTCGATTGACTCGGACAGGGTGAAGGCGGAATACCAGGATGGGGTTCTGACCCTGACCATGCCCAAGCGCGAAGCAGCGAAACCGAAGTCGATCAAGATCGCCGTTTCAAAGGCCTGAGAACCGCGACTGGAACCGGCAAATGGAATCAGCCGGCCCGCAACGGGCCAGGCCAATAACGAAGTATCAAGAGTCAAGTGAAGGAGGTATGAATAAAATGCCAATCGTACGATGGGAACCTTTTCGTGATTTAGTTACAACCCAGGACCGTCTCAACCGGCTCTTCAATGAGACGATGGGACGGTTCATGGGAAGTGAAGGGATTCGGTCGGGCGCATGGGTTCCTTCGGTGGATATCTACGAGACCGAGCAGAACGTTGTGCTGACGGCGGAACTGCCCGGCGTCGATCCCAAGGACGTTGAAGCCACCGTGCACGAAGGTACGCTTTATCTGAAGGGCGAGCGCAAGTACGAAAAAGAAGTGAAGGAAGAAAGCTACCATCACGTGGAGCGAGCGTACGGCAGCTTTGCGCGGAGCTTCGAATTACCGGCCTCCGTGGATGCGGATAAGGTGCAGGCGGAGTTCAAGGACGGCGTCCTGACACTGACCATGCCCAAGAAGGAAGAGGCAAAAGCGAAGAAGATCAAAATCAGCATCGCCAAATGACGGCGATGAGGCGCAAGCCTCCGCGGCCCTCTGTCGGCGGCAAGGGTGCCGGCGGGATTTTCTCCGGGTTGGCAGGCGGATGCCGGCCAGCCCGGATTTTGTTTTTCAGCAGCCTGCAAAGCCTGTTTTGTCGGAGCATAATGTAGAGAACACGTTGACGGGGGGGCCGGCGCGCCAGGTTTTAAGGTTACATCAATCTTAAGAAGGAATGGATATGGCAACTCGATTTGACAAGTTCACCATTAAGGCCCAGGAAGCCTTACAGAACACGCAGGACGTCGCGGGCCGTTTCGGCAACCAGCAACTGGAATCCGTCCATTTACTGCTGGCGCTGCTCGAACAGCCGGAAGGGATTGTGCCCGCAATTCTTGAGCGGCTGGGCGTGGCGCCCTCGGTCGTAAGCCAGGAAGTGGAGAAGGCGATCGAGCGCCTGCCCAAGGTGGGCGGGACGGCGGACCATTATCTTTCTCCGGCGCTCAAGGATGTGCTGGAGCAGGCGGCAAAAGAGACCGAGCAATTTAAGGATGAGTTTGTGTCCACCGAGCACCTGTTGCTGGCGCTGGCGAGGAAGAAGAGCGACGCGGCGGGCGCAATCCTTAATCGCCTGGGCGTAACGCATGACGCCATATTGAAGGCGCTGGTGGCCATTCGCGGTTCGCAGCGCGTTACGGACCAGAACCCTGAAGCGAAATACCAGGCGCTGGAACGCTATGCGCGCGACCTGACGGACCTGGCCCGGCGCGGCAAGCTCGATCCGGTCATTGGCCGCGACGATGAAATCCGCCGCGTGATTCAGGTGCTTTCGCGTCGCACCAAGAACAACCCGGTGCTGATCGGCGAGCCTGGCGTGGGCAAAACGGCCATTGTGGAAGGCATTGCGCAGCGCATCGTAGCGGGCGACGTGCCTGAGTCCTTGAAGTCAAAGCGTATTGTGGCGCTCGATCTGGGCGCATTGGTAGCCGGGTCAAAATATCGCGGCGAATTCGAAGACCGCCTCAAGGCTGTGCTGAAGGAGATCGAAGAGTCCAGCGGGCAAGTCATTCTTTTCATCGACGAGCTTCACACCCTGGTGGGCGCGGGCGCGGCCGAGGGCGCGATTGACGCTTCCAACATGCTGAAGCCGGCGCTGGCGCGCGGAGAATTGCGTTGCATCGGCGCCACCACGCTGAACGAATACAAGAAGCATATCGAAAAAGACGCTGCGCTCGAGCGGCGCTTCCAGCCGGTGCTGGTGGGCCAGCCGAGTGTGGAAGACACCATCGCCATCCTGCGCGGCCTGAAGGAACGCTATGAAGTTCATCACGGCGTGCGAATCAAGGACTCGGCGATCGTCGCTGCCGCGGTGCTTTCGAACCGCTACATTACCGACCGTTTTCTGCCGGATAAGGCCATCGACCTGATTGACGAAGCGGCTTCCAGCCTGCGAATTGAAATCGACTCGATGCCGTCGGAGATCGACCAGATCGAACGGCGCATCACGCAACTGGAAATTGAAAAGCAGGCGCTGAAGAAGGAAGATGATTCTGCTTCGCGCGAGCGCCTCGAGAAGCTGGAAGCAGAACTCGCGCACCTGCGCGAGGAGTCGGACCGTCTGAAGCTGCGCTGGAGGGCCGAGAAGGAAATCATCACCCGCATCCGCCAGTTGAAGTCGGAAATCGAGCAGGCCAAGGTGGAAGAGCAGCGCGCCACTCGCGAAGGCGATCTGAACAAAGCTGCCGAAATTCGCTACGGCCAGCTTGTGACGCTCCAAAAGCAGCTTGCCGCGACCAACGCCGAACTCGAAGGCAAGGAAAAAGGCGGGCGCATGCTGAAGGAAGAAGTGGACGAAGAGGACGTGGCCCGCGTGGTTTCCAAGTGGACGGGCATTCCTGTCTCGAAGATGCTGGAGGGCGAATTGGCCAAGCTGGTGAGCATGGAAGACCGCCTGCGGCTGCGCGTGGTGGGCCAGGAAGAAGCGCTGAACCTGGTGGCCAACGCCGTGCGCCGCAGCCGGGCGGGCCTTTCCGACCCGAACCGCCCCATCGGCAGTTTCATTTTCCTGGGGCCCACGGGCGTGGGCAAGACGGAACTGGCGCGGGCGCTGGCCGAGTTTCTGTTCGATGATGAGAAAGCCATGCTCCGCATCGACATGTCTGAGTACATGGAGAAGCACGCCGTAGCGCGGCTGATCGGCGCTCCGCCGGGTTACGTGGGTTACGAAGAAGGCGGCCAGCTCACCGAGCAGGTGCGGCGGCGTCCGTACTCGGTCCTTCTGTTTGACGAAATCGAGAAGGCGCACGCGGACGTGTTCAACATCTTCC
Organism: Terriglobia bacterium; assembly: GCA_035712365.1. NCBI lineage: Bacteria > Pseudomonadati > Acidobacteriota > Terriglobia > Terriglobia bacterium. The sequence continues at coordinate 46,115 of DASTAW010000041.1, read as the reverse complement.
TGCAGATTCTCGACGAGGGCCGGCTGACCGACGGCAAGGGCCGCACGGTGGACTTTAAGAACACGGTCATCATTATGACCAGCAACATCGGCAGCCATATGATCCACGAAGCGATGACCGGAGCGGGCGGCGAGACCGGCAAGCTCTCGGAAGATCTCAAACAGCGCATTCGGGCTTCGCTGCTGGATAATTTTCGACCGGAATTCCTGAACCGCGTGGATGAAGTTGTGATCTTTAATCCGCTCGGCAAGGAGCAGATCACCAAGATCATTGACCTGCAACTCAGCCATCTGCGCGGGTTGCTGGCAGACCGCAAGCTCACCATCGAACTCACGCCTGCGGCGCGCGAGTTGCTTTTTGAGCGCGGCTACGACCCACAGTTCGGAGCGCGGCCGCTCAAGCGCGCCATCCAGCGCCTCATCCAGGACCCGCTGGCGCTCAAAATCCTGGAGGGCCAAGTCAAGGCCGGCGAAGCCATCGAGGTGGGCGCCGACCCGAAAAAGGGCGAGATGACCTTTACACCCGCCAAGGCCAAAGCCGCGCGGAGATAGGGGCAACCATGTCTGAGCGTTTCTCTGACTTAATACCGGATAGAGGCTGGAGAACCCGCCCATTCGTTGCAGCTGATCTAAGCAGAGGCGCCAGGATCGAGAACAGTAAGTAGCTCGGACCGGGCGGCCTCGATCAATTGCTGGTCGGCGCAGACAAATATCGGGGAATCCGACCCGGCCGTTGCCTTAAGGGCCAAACAACCGGCCAATTGAATTGCGTCATAGGCGCGCAGTGCATACCGATCGATCATCTCCAATGCGCCATCGAGCACAACATCACTCACTGCCTGCCTCAGGAACCGGCTTTCCATATGCTGCTCAAATCGGTCCAGGATGAGCTTCGCCGCCTTCGAATCAATGTCCCCGGCGCGTTCCCGCCGTCTGATTGCGGAACGCGTTTCGACCACAGACAGAGCCAGTACCGCAAGACGGTTCTCCGATACATCTGATGCAATCCGCAGCAGCCGCTCGGTGCCCGGCTCCAGCACGTACAGCTTGACCAGCGCGCTTGTCTCCAGATAGTAAAGCGCCAATTTAACGCCTGTCGCGTAGAACAGTCTGGGACAAGTTCTCGCCGCGAATAGGTAACGGCTGGAAATCAGACACTATGCTCTCAGCGCTCCCGAGAATTGACTTCACTTCCGGCATAAGGCGATTCAGCCGTATCGCCGTGACGGGGAATTGCGGAGACTTCGGGTTTTCTACTCTGTTCGTAAGGATCAACCGCTTGTCGATGGCTTCGCGCAGGGTCATCTGCCTTGCAGAATAGTCACCGGCCCATGCGAACCCTTCATCCAGCAAAGCCGTATCACGGAACCACTTCAGAGAGACGAACTTGTATCCAGGCCGGGATTCGGCGTGATCGAGTGTGCGAATTAGGTCGGAAAGAGGATCCGTCGGGAACGGGCGGGATTGCTCGGCACGCACGATTGAAGGCGCAGATGTCCCCCGCTTGACGTGCTCGGCCGTTCGCTGAAAGCGAATCTGAATGGAATCCGTATCAGGGGACCAATTTTTCTCGAATGCCGCGCTCCGCCTTTTGTCTCGTTTCCTGCCATGAAGGCGGACCTCACAGTGATAGCCATCTGGCATTAAATCCAACTCTGCTAACGCATTAGAAACCTTCTCCGCAACCTGCTCTTCGATGTCCTTAACGATTTTCATGTAGATCTCCTAATTTCTATAAATTTAGTTTAGGCGGTGTGTGGCCGCTCTACTATACTCACCAGCTATATATATATTATAAGTGGCATCGCTGTCAAGGGAAATCTACGGGTGAATATGCTCAGGTCCGAGGCCGCCCTTGCTAGATCTCCCGGCCAGCTCCCGCTCATTAGATTTTCCGATCGACCTCGGGCGGATGCATTCCTCTCCTGCAATTGCTGCGGTTCCAGCTTGCGAGCACGTTCCGTGGCTGGAGGGAAAGCTCGCCCTGCGGCGTCTGCGATCTCGCAGAGAGCGATGCTCCTGCCAACCGGGTTACGCAGTTTCGCTGGCCAGGCGGGGTTGCACACGCGCATAGGTCATGATGGCGGATTTGAGGTCGAGAAGCTGGGCGCGGCTCATTTCCCTTTTGGGAAGAAAGACAAAATTCTGGTTTGCTGCTTCGAAGATGATAATGCCGGCGGCCTCGTAGATGTCCGAGCACTCACCCCAGGAGTGGTGAACGTTATAGCTCTCGCTTTGCAGGCTGACTCCGTGCTGGTCAACCCTGGCATTGACGGCGTCGTGCCACAGGGGCGTCTGCTGAAAATGCCGATGCCAGCGCCATCGCGTCCTTAGGGCACTGAAGCCAAACAGGAGCAGAGCCAGCGCGACGCCCAGCATGCCTCTCAGCCCCGATGCGGGTCTGAAGACTACGATGGCGGCCGAAAGCGCCGCGACGACCACCGGAAACCAGTATGCTCGCAAGTGTTCCCAGGGATGGCGCCTCAGCCAGATCTTCTGCGCGGAAACGTAATCGGCCTCGCTCCAGTGAAATTGTGCTGTCATACTTCCCCCTTGTTTACCCCCTCGTTAGGGAATTATAAGATGAGTTAATAGATGTGACAAGCGGGTTCGCTGGCGCGGCCCTTGGCCGTCTTTGCCGGTCAAATTGAACTCCACCCATCGTGGGAGTGAACTAAAAGTCGCCTACAATATATGGATTTTTATCGTTGGGGCGACCCAATATATTGTGCTACAATCGCGCCGGAGGTCTTAATGAGGGTTACAGGCTGGATCAAGCCGTACTCACTGCCGCACCCAGGTATCCGATTCAACAATCGGACGTTCACGGAACCCGCGCCGTTTGCTCTGGCCATTCCGCCCGTCTCCTCCGGTATTTACGCGGTGCTGGCGCCGGATGCTTCATGCCGGCCACAGCCATTCCGTGCGATCTATTTTGGCGAGTCCAGCAACTTCCACCAGCGCGTCACAGCGACCCACGAGCACCTGGACGAATGGGCCAGAGAAGCAGGCGGAGCCGCCAGGACCTACGTGGCATTCTGCCCCACGCCCCTCCTCAATGCTGCGCAGCGCCGCTGGATTGAGAGCGACCTGATCGCCCGCTACCGACCGGTCTGTAATGTTAGAAATAATCGGCCGCCTTTTTTTTACCAGCCTCTGCTGGGCGTCGCCAGGTAAGCAGGCCGCATCAACCCAGGGGAGCCTATTTCCGGTCCTCGCCAAGGGCAAACCTCTGTTTTCGCGCGCGTGCCCCGTCATTTTCCCGAGGTGTTCCGTTATAGGTCTGTTGGGAAATTGTGCCCAGTCCCTGCCATGGACTGCGCGAACTTGATTTTGGCCTCTTTCATTCACGCCGCTTTCCTTGCGCCTCCGCGCCTTGGCGTGAGGGTGTTTTCATTCTCCCGGCAGCAAGCTCAGGCGAAGCCACCAAGGCGCAAAATCGGGAGGACCCATCTGCGTTAACGGAACGGCTCAAAGGCAAGCACGCTAGCCCTGCCGGGCGCCAATTGGGTTGATGCGCCGAATTTCTTGGTACGATGTGTTTTCAACAACATGGCCCGCTTCGTTTTTAGGTTCGTTCCGGTTTGTTTTTCTGCTGCTACGTATTTTCAACAACTTCTCCGCTTTGTTTTCCGGTTCGTTCCGGTTTGTTTTTGGATGCCGATCTTTTGTTTTCAGCAGCTTCTCCGGTTTGTTTTTCAAAAAACATCTTTTTACTGTCCCATTTGTCCCCAATAAGTCAGCTATCTAGCCTTCCGCCTCCGGCTTGGCGCGGCGTACACGGTCAGGATTCCCGCTGCTGCTCCGTCAACGGAATCCAGGTCAGAAGAAGCGCCCTTCAGAAGCGAAACCGCCATCGAGCCTCGCAGCCACTAGATGCCATCAAGGTATAAGCGCCACGCTCGGCTTGCCCGTTGCGGCTTTTGCTCTTTTGAGATAAGCCCCGCAGGCCGCAAGGGCCTGCGCTACGGGCCGCCGCCCGCCTCCTGCACATACAGAAAAGGCTACCATGCTAGCCAACAAAAGTCAAGCAAAATTATCGGCGAAAACCGACGACGATGCTCCAGCGGCTGAAGCCGCCTGGCTGGAGGGCCACTGATCAATGTCGGAGCTGAACCTCCGACCCTCTAAGGAAGAGTCGTGCCCACGCGCGTGGCTGACCAGGGCAATAGGCGGACGGCGGAAGGCGGAAAGCAGAGTCAGGGCGGTGCGTGGCAGCGCCAGGGGATCCTGTGGCTGGGATTCGCTTCCCGGCCGGGTGCCCAACGTGCAAATAGAACTTTTTGGGGATAGTGCAGGAACCAAAGTCAGATTGTCCGATGTTTATCTCGGCGTGACAATAGGTCATAGGCGACGAGTGCCAGTGCGTTGCCTGGTGGAGGGGAAAGTGCTAATGTCCGTTCTGGTGCTGGTGATGGCCAGCGCCCTGCTCCTGTTCTACGTTCAGACCATCTGCGAAAAAGCTCTGCGCCGGGAGTTCAGCCAGGCCTACTTCAAACCAATTGTCGAGGCCTTCCGCCTGGAATACCCGCAGCTTTGGGATTCCGTTTCCTCGCGCAGCCCGCTCGATTACGCGCAGACGCGTTTCGCGCTCAAGTGCGATTTCATCACCCTGCGGTATCTGCTGAGGAATGGTGGTCCCTCGCGGCGAGGTCTTGCCCGCACCCAAAGGCTTTTGGAGCTTTATTTCCATCTTTTGCTGTACAGTCTGACCATCCGCCAGGCCCTCAACCTCAGCCAGCGAGAGGGCGTGTTGAGGCTGGCCTCGGTCCTCCAGTATTTTGCGAATTCACTGGGAGAGCGGGTGAACGTCACTTCGCTCTCCACCGCTCAGGCCAATATTGAAGGCTGAACCGATTCGAGCTCGAAAGGCGTTCCCTATGGTTCCCGTATCGTTACACCGAAAAATCCTGGTCCTCAACGACGGGCCGTCCATCCACAACCTGCGCAGCCTGCTGGAAAATCTTGACCGCGAAGACGCTCTTAGCGGGAGTGGCAAGGTCCTGATGGCGATGCTGGATGAAAAGCGGTTTGATGCCGTGGTCCTTGACGCGCGGGGCTCGAACCGGAGGAGAGGGGAAGAGATGCGTGGCATCGGCGAGATCCGGGCCGGGAGGGTAGGGAAGCTGCTGGTTGTCGGGGTAGAGGTCAACGGACCGAAAAGCCTTGACCTGCTCGAACGATACATCCTGAAGGGCCTCCCGGGAGCGCTCCTCTGGCTGATCAGCCATCGTTACGAAGCGCCCCAGCCGCGGCGCTTGTCGTAGCTCAAAGTTTCGGTCTTCATCGCAAGCTTTTCCTGATCTCCGGCGGTCATTCCTGACAGCGGGAGAGAAACTAGTGTAGTGCGTTGTAATTCCGATTACCTATCGCCAAGCGGTCTTGGGAGTGTGAAAGGTTGCACCTGCCTTTCGCCGGCCGTTCGCCTTGTGGAAAGGCCGGAAATTGGGGCGCAGCCGAACGGGTTGCACGCAAAGCGGCGGCAAGCGGCCGCACTCCATAGCCCTGCAAGTATTGGTACCAAAGTTACATTGCCTCGCAAGGGGCGGACACTTAGAATGACCTCCGATGCAGCAGGGGGAGGGGGATTTGGAACGCAGAGCGAAGCGCGACGAAATCGGACAGAGGTGGTTCAAGGATGTCCGGCGCGTGGCCTGCGGGCAAATCACTGCATCGAGATTGCCGGCCTCGATCGATGCGAGGCTGGCGGGGCTAGATGGAGCGCCGGTCCGCCTGCGCGGGCCGGCTTTCAACCCAGGTCAATCCGGTTGTGAAAGGAATTAGGTTTATGTGTTCCGTACCGCTGCACCGCGAGGTCCTGGTGCTGACCGACGATGTTTCGATCCGAAACCTTTTTTACCTGATGAGAAACCTCGCCCTGGAGAATCCGCAGGACGGAGGGGGGCGTGCCGTGGCAGCCATCGCGGAGCGTGAGCAGTACGACGCCGTGATACTCGATATGCAGTGTCCAGGGGAGATGCCCAGGGGCGACGTTCACGGGGTTGGTAAAATCCAGTCCAGCATGACGGGAAGGATGCTGACGATTGTGGCAGAGGTGAATGGCCCCGAAACACCGCCCCTGGTTGAGAGATATCTCTTCAGCGGTCTTCCCGGATGCCATCTCGGGCTTGCCGGCTACCGATATGCATCAGTGCGCGAAACGCAGCCCTGCTAGTTCAGTGCGTCGCAGCTCTGCGCTTCGGCCCAGCGCACGTGGCACCGTTGCCCTGGCGTGATCGGGAACGCGCAGGACGTCTGGGCCAGTCCGGCGCGTTGTGAAGGTCTTTGAGCGGCACGATACCCGCCGCCGCTCTCAAACCACACCCGCTCTTCATCCTTCCATCCTCAATTTCCAGTCCCGCACAGGTCCCTGCCAGTCAAACAACACCACGTTATAAGAAGGCCGCGGTCCTGACCAAATTCATTTGACAGTTAATGACGACGTGTGACAAAGTGCAAATATTCCCGGAGGAGCCAGGTGTCTTTGACTTTCACACTCCCGTGAGTGCGTCTGTGACTGCCCTCGGCCCCTCCGGCCAGATCCTTTATTTCATCCCTGCGCGAAGGCGGCATTAGAGGCCCTCCCCCAGGAGCCCCGGAACGGCGCAAGAACAGGAGCCAGAAGCCAGAAGTCCGAAATCGGTGGCGCGAATAATAAGTGCAAAGGGTGGAGGCTGAACGCAGAACAATATCCGCATAGATCGTTCCCAGCGCGGATGCGCGACCCGCTTCTGACTCCTGACTTCTGGCTCCCATCGGCGGCGCGCGTTGTGATGCTTCCTCAGGGCCCAACCACCGGAACCTCAATATGCGTGGGGTAGCGGCTGGTGTGGTAGACGCGCTCTATGGCCTTCTTGAAATCGGCCGCCGTAGCCTTGAAGATATTCGGCGCCCAGGTCTGAGGGTTGCGGTCAATCACCGGAAACCAGGTGCTCTGGACCTGCACCATGATGCGGTGGCCTTTCAGAAACCGGTGGTTGTTGGTGTGGAGATCGATGGTAATGGGCGTCACCTGGTTGGGCGTCATCGGCTCCGGGTGGACGAAGCTGTTGCGGAAGCGGGCGCGAAACACGTCGTTGGCGATCATCAGTTGATAGCCGTTCAGTTTGGGGTCTTTCGGATAGTCTTCCGGATAAACATCGATCAGCTTGGCGATGTAGTCGCTGTCCGCGCCCGTGGTGGAGACGAAGAGGTGAGCAACAATGTCTCCGGCGACAGAAACGTCTTCCGTAAGAGGCTTGCTCTCCCAGGTGAGCGTGTCAGGACGAAAGCTGGCAAAGCGCTGGTCCTGCAATAGCCACGTACACCAGTCGCCGCAAGGGTAGGTGGGGTCCATGGGACGGGCGCGATAGGGGACGGGGTTTGCGGGATCGGAGATGTAACTATCGAAGCCGGGGTCCTCGTCCGCGGCGCCCGGCGGGTCGAATGACAACTCCCTGCCGGCATGGACGTAGAGTTTGCGGTCCGTGACGTTTTGCGCGGGCGGCCAGTGGTCATAGGCCTGCCACTGGTTTGACCCGGTCTGGAAAGTCAACGCTTCCTTGAAAGGCAGAGGACCTTCGTCCTTCAGCCAGTGGGCGAACCATGCCGCCTCGACCTTCTCGCGAAAGTACTGGCTTGTGTCGCTGTCGAAATTAAGTGGGCCCAGAGTTCGGCCGGGACCGTGCGACCACCCGCCATGGTTCCAGGGACCCGCAACCAGGTAGTTCAGATGGTTGGTGTCGCGCTTCTCGAGCGCCTCGTAAATAGTGACAGCGCCGTAGAAATCTTCCTGGTCCCACCAGCCGGTCACGTTCAGATTGGGGACCGTCAGGTTCAGCTTTGCCACGTAGGGCGTCACGGCCTGCTTCTGCCAGAACGCGTCGTAGTTGGGGTGCGCGACATAGTCGTTCCAGGTGGGAATCGAGTCGTGCAGGTACTTGGGGTTGGCATTCGAAAGCGGACCGAGGTCGAGCAGGTACCATTCGTAAACGTCGTGGCGGTCAAAGTTGAAGTGGAAGTTGGTCTTCCCGGTCTCCATCATGACGGCATAGAAAAATCCATAGCTCAACCGGAAGGCCCCGTTGTGGTGGAAGTCGTCGCCCAGGAACATGTCGGCGGGTGAAGCCTGTTCAGAGACGGCCTTGAGCGCCGGGTGCGGGTCAATCAGCGCCATGGTAGTGAGCCATCCGCCGTAAGAGACGCCCAGAATGCCTACGCGGCCACTGTTGTTGGAAACGTGCTTGAGCAGCCAGTCGATGGTGTCATAGGTGTCCGTGCTTTCGTCGATGGCCTTGGGGTCGCTGTGATCGCGCGGCGGGCGCATCATCACGAATTTCCCTTCGGACTTGTACCGCCCGCGAATGTCTTGGAACACAAAAATGTACCCGTCGCGAATAAGCTCCTTGTATCCCTCGAGTTTTCGGCTGTAACCCTGATCGTCGTCGCTCAGGCCGTACGGCGTGCGTTCAAAAATAAACGGCAGGGGGGCCGTTGCGTTCCTCGGCACGTAGATTTCCGTGTGCAGGCGAACGCCGTCGCGCATGGGAATCATCACGTCCATTCTGGTGAACATCTGATGGACATCGGGCGCGTCCTCGGCGGCTCGGGCCAGGACCAAAGACAGGGCACAAGTAACTAAGATCGCGGCAAAGAGCAGAGCAGACGCAGTCCGAAATGATTTCGCAGGCATCAGGCATCCTCCATCGAATTGTCACTGCGGCAAGGGCAAGCCTGCCCGGTCGTGCATCAGCAAACTTTACGATATAGTTATGGGACCGCGTGCGGAGGCGATCGCCGGATGGGATGCGCAGGTACTAATCTGGAGCAGATTATCCCCTGGGGCCGTTCGCTCGATGAATACATCCGCATGTTCGACCTCGCGGAAGGCGACCTTTCTTCACGGATCCTTGATTGCGGTGGCGGACCGGCAAGCTTCAACGCCGAGATGCATGGACGCGGCCGCAAGGTCGTGTCCTGTGACCCGATCTATGAATTCTCCCGCGAAGAAATTTCCGGCCGCATCGACGCAACGTATGAAACGGTAATGAAGAAGACGTTGGAAGCCGCCGAGAATTTTGTGTGGCGAGAGATAAAATCGCCCGAACACCTTGGCCGGACCCGCATGGATGCGATGAAGATGTTTCTCGCCGACCTTTCCGTCGGCGTCGCCGAGGGCCGGTATCGTGCTGCTCAGCTCCCTTCGCTTCCTTTCCGTGACGCCGAATTCGATCTGGCGCTGTGTTCCCATTTGCTCTTCACCTACTCGCACCTGCTCTCGTTGGAATTTCACTTCGATTCAATTCGCGAGCTTTGTCGCGTCGCCCGCGAAACCCGCATTTTCCCACTGCTCCCCAACTTTAGCAACTCGCAGTCTGCGCATGTTGCGCCGCTCATCAAGCTGCTGCGGGCTGAAGGCTACACCTGTGAAATCCGGCGCGTTCCCTATGAATTCCAAAAAGGTGGCAATGAAATGCTCCGCGTCTGCCCGCCCCTCCCACCGGGAAACCGCGAATAACCCCCGGCCCTGGCCGTCGCCTCCCGCTCAAAAGACCTGTTGGCGTCCGCACCGAAGCACATGGCAAATTAAATTTCGCCAGAAGTGAACGCTTGTGAAGCGCATGGCATCCAAGCGGAAGATGTTAGGATTAAACGAAGGGGGCTCTGCTCTGACCCGTTGGGTAGAGAAGAGGGACGGCCACGGAGTGTCCATTGTGAATTTGAGGATGAACGAGCCCATCAGGAAGCCCCTGGCCCGTCCCAGCATGAGATTGCTCTCTGCCGCCCGTGTTCTCACCTGGCTTACCTTGTGGGTTTTCATTTGCGGATTTCCAGCGGGGGCAATGTCCCAGCAGGCCGTAGCCCCTCCCGAAGCACAAACGTCGCTGCCGCTAACTCCTCAGACATCAGCATCAACTCCCTCACAGCCCCCGGGAGTCTTAACGGGGAGCATCACCGGGACCGTGGCCGACCAGATTGGACACGGCATCGCTGGCGCTCAGGTGAAGCTTATGCTCCTCGATCGGTCCCTGACCCGCCAGGCGACTTGCGACGACAACGGAGGATTCGCGTTTACCGGACTCAGCTCCGGGCGTTTCGAGCTCGCGATCACCGCTCCGGGGTTCACCTCGCAGACGGTATCCGGGACCCTGCAGCCGGGAGAAGCTTATACCGCGCCGCCGATTGTACTGGGCTTGCCCCCTGTTGTGACTCAAGTGACAGTCACGCCGCCACCGGCCGAAGTGGCGAAATATCAGTTGGAAATCGAAGAGAAGCAGCGTGTGCTTGCCGTCTTTCCCAACTTCTACGTCTCATACTTTAAGGACTCTGCTCCTCTAAGCCCCAGACAAAAATTCCGGCTGGCGGCAAAGTCCATTCTCGATCCGGTCAACCTTGGAGTGACTGCGGCCGTCGCGGGAGTTCAGCAGGACCTGAACACCTACAGCGGCTTCGGGCAGGGAACGGCAGGGTATGCCAAACGCTTCGGCGCCGCCTATGCCGACAGTGCCATTGGCACGATGATCGGAAGCGCCGCGCTGCCTTCGCTCCTGAAGCAGGACCCGCGTTACTTTTACAAGGGCACTGGAAGCTGGCAATCGAGATTTGTGTATGCGGTCACCCGGGCGGTTATCTGGAAAGGCGATAACGGACGCTGGCAGCCTGCGTACTCGTCTTTCATTGGAAACCTGGCCGCGGGCGGTATCGCAAATCTCTACTACCCGGCGCAAAATCGCAGTGGTGTGACGCTGCTCGTCAGGAATACTCTGATCGGGATTGGCTCGGATGCCGTCATCAACGTTATTCAGGAATTTATCATTCCCAAATTGGCGCCGCCCGTTTCGGCATCCCAACCCGCCGGAAACTGATCCTTTCTTTCTGCTGGGCGCAGCCGGCCATCTCCCGCCGTCTTACCAGACCACTGCGGCGCCGGCGGCGCGGAAACTGTTCACTCGCGCCCCGTTTAATCGCCCACTCTTAAGGACCGCGGCTGGGCTTGGGGCCCCGTTCCCTTCGTTGACTTGTGTGGCCGACGGCAATTTATTCTGGACGCGGCCCTCTCCGCGTGTTTGAATGGACAGGTTCGGCCGCAGATGTTCAAACGAAATTGAATTCACCGGTTGAAGACAATCTTTAGCTTCATACCGACCCGTGCGAAAGCCGACTGAACGGAAATTTTCCACAGCCATTCCAGAAGGGAGTTGATGGCATGTTTCAGAACTTTCCTGGCCGGCAGGCCTTCAAGTGGCTGGCCGTGATCGCAATCATTTTACCCGTGGGCCGCGCGCTCAGCGCACAGAGTAAGCCGGCAGTTGGTTCGCAGAATGTTTCCATTGCCGACCCGGCTCTCCCGGCGCCGTCCACAAAGCCGTGCGTGGTGCAGTTATTTCCCAAAGAAGATTTCGGCCCGGCCGGCGAGAACACGCGTATGGATTCCGTGCCACACACGTTCAGCTATGAGCCACCCGCCAACTGCAAAGGGCCGTGGGCCAAAGTGGTGCTCCAGGCCGATTTCTCCGTCGATCCGGGCCATCAGTACGACCGCACCGCGTCCATCTGGCTCGGCGGTGTCAGCATCTACTTCGGCACCACGCAAGAACCTTCGCCCGAACTTGGCCCCCACTGGCAAGTGGAGCGAGACCTCACGGATTATTCCAGCCTGCTACGCTCGCCCGGCAAGGGGGCGGCGCTTATCAACAACTGGGTGGACACACAACGGGCCAGCGTGATCCATGCGAGCGCGCGGATCCATTTCTACCCTGCCGACGCCGATCATCCCGCGCCCCGCACGCCCGATGCCGTCTATGCGCTGAACGCAACCAATGAACCAGCCAACCTGCAAACTGGCAACGACCAGCTTGCGCGCAAGATCACTTTTCCGCGCAACACCGAGCGCGTCTACCTGGACGAGTTCGCGCAAAGCCAGTTCCACGACGAGTTCTGGTACACCTGCCTGCCCGACAAATACATCCAGCAAACCATGGCCTTCGCCATGCGGCGCGGATACAAGGGTGCGCCCAGGCGTCCGCGCGCCTGCAGCGGCGGAAGCTACCGCGAAGTGGAAGTGCTGGTGGACGGGCAGCCGGCGGGACTGGCTCCCGTCTTCCCGTGGGTTTACACCGGCGGGATCGATCCCTACCTGTGGCGGCCTACCCCAGGCGTGCAGACCCTGAACTTTATCCCCTACCGGCTTGACCTCGCTCCATTCGCGGGCCTGATGAGTGACGGGGCCGAGCATTCGGTTGCGGTGCGTGTGCTGGGCTCAAACCACTATTTCTCGGTGGGCGCAGCGTTGCTGGTCTATCGCAATGCGAAGGCCGGGCACACCGGCGGCGCCGTTACTCGCAACACACTGAAGGGCGCCTCGCTTGAGCCTCGTGTCACCAGCTCACTCGGTCCCGACCCCAGCAAGGTGAACGGAAACGTGCTGACAAGCGCCGACCAGAGCTACCTGATCGAAGGTTACGTGAACACGCCCGCGGGGCGCGTCGATACGCGCGTGGAGCAGCACCTCGCTTTCAACAACAACCAGAAATTCTCCACTGCCGAGGCGCAGGCCACGCGCCACTTGACGGAGCAATCGGGTCGCGTCTCGGGCTCGAGCACCAGCACTATCGGAGGTTCCACCGGACGGGCCGTCACGCGGTCCCTCGATTACTCGCTTACGTCCAACATGCTTCGCCGTTCCAATTCCGACCGCAGCCGCAGCCAGACGGTCCATCTGCACCAGGTTTACAACAAGCACATCGAGCAGCGCGAGGCCGGGCTTCCGCCCTACACCGCGGGCGTGAACAATGTACGCGATGCGACGGATGAGGTGAACTTCAACTTCAACGCGGGGCACGTGGGACTCTCCGGCAATCGAAATCAGACCAGCACACAGACATTTGCCTTCAGTGACTCGCTGGGCGATTGCTACAAGGCGGAACTGGAAGCGCAGGGAGGCAAGGTCAGCAGCTTTACCGAAGGCAAGGGTTGCAATGGGAAGCCGATGCACTGGTTCGTGCGTCCAACCGGAGCTCCCAACAGCTTCGGTTGGCGCAAAAATGTGAAGCACTGACCTCGGCAGAATGCCTGTGACGATGACGAATGCTCCTTTACTTCGGCAGGGTTTCATGTTACCAGTGGCTCTAGCCGGTCGCTGAAAAAGGCAACCCGTCATGCTGATCCCGCGAAGCGGGAGAAGCATCTGCTGTATCTTGCTCGAAATGAAAAGGCAGGTCCTTCGCGGAGTTTATCGTGAGACCCTTCTCCAGCATCGCGGGACCAGGGCCGTTCGCAAGAGGAGGACGAACGGGACCAGGATGACTTGGCACAGGGAGTTTTTCAGCAAACTGCTACTGGAGGCATCGAATGAGGCTGATTTTTTCACGATGGATTCCCGTCTTTTCGATTCTGCTATTGCCCAGTTTCGCTATTGCCCAGTATGGATATGTCCCGGAATGCCAGCAGGCTGTGGCCAACCAACTGAATATTTCTCAGTTGGACGTGGCTGCACAACTTGGCCCTTTCACGGCCAACCAAAATCGCATTGTGAACTGGAGCGCGCGGCGCGGGCGCGACAGCAACGGCTACTGTGAGTTCAACACTGCCACCGGCGAGCTCGTCCGCGCTGTGTCGGGGCAATATAACGAGACTTCCGGCAATCGGTCCCGCTTCGGAATGGGCGCGGGAAATCGCGGCCGATGGAACCAGCGTCCGGCGGTGGATTATCCGAGTGTCAACGTTGACACCTCCGGACGTGGTGACTTCAACGGTGCGGGCAGCTCAGTTCGGATCACCCGCGGCTGGGTGAACACAGAAGACCAGCAGGTCACCGTAGCGCTGAGCGGCGAACATGATTTCAAGATCAACTTCTACGGCCTCGTGACGCAGCAGGCCGGAGACCGTGAATACGTGATGCAGATCGACCGTTCAGACCGCGGGCCAGCAAGCGGGAGGGCTACTTTCAGGCTGAATCCTGACCGGAATGAAGTTGAATACATCAGCGTGGACGGCCGCCTGAACGGCCAGAGCATTAACGGCAACTTCAGGCGCTGATTTGATGCGAGCGAACTTCCCCGCCAGCCGATTTTGCAGGGGCCCCTTGCCGCGAGGCTTGGCCTGTTCCCTGCGGCAACCGGCCCATCCCGCACGGCGGCCCGCTCGGACGATGTGAGGCTGCGGCGCGCGATTATTTGCCGCCAGCAATCTCATTCTGCCGCCTGCACCTGCTGCGCGGAGCAACCGCTTCCCGGCGCCATCCTCTACATCACCTGCGCTGAAGGCCCCGCCGCAGGCCGGGGTAGAGTTCACCCAGGGAATAAACAAACCCCATGAAAAAGCGTTTGCGAAACGGGGCGTTGGGCGTCACTGCCGTATCCATCCCTGCATCTACAACCAGGCGGGGCGTCAGACTATAAGTCAGCGCCCACAGTGTCGAAGTGTACCCGGGGACGGAACGACTCAAGCGCGTGTCACCGTAGACTTCCCCTGTTAATGCCAGATGTCTCCATAGCGGGTGGGAAAAAGAAAGATCGATCTCAGCAGCGGTATCACGCCCGCCGCCTGCCGGGCGCCCTATGACCAGCGCGCTGGCGTTGAAGTCGAAGTGCGTGGACCCGAAGTCCTTGCTGGCGAGAAACTTGATCTGTTGGTCCACCCGGCCCGTCCCGAGGCCCTGAGCGGCGCTGGCGCTGGGAATCTTCACCATGTAGCTCGCTGCCATTGAAGGCGCCCTGTGGCTCTGGTGATGGAAACGATACTGCGCGCCGATCCAATTATCGCCGAAACCAGTATTGCCGCCCTGGCTGACCACGGTGTCCGGGCTCCAGCGGATTTCGAGATCGCAGAGGGCCGAGAATTTCAATAGAGCGCCAAAATCGTCTCCATGCGTTTGCTGGCCCAGCCACGAGTGGTTCCAACCGTACTCGATTTCCAGCACGCCATACTCGGTGATGTCGGCAGGGTCGGCCACCGTGGGCCGGTCGGGGTTGGCACGAATTTCTCCCCGCGGCGCGCTTGCGCATTGAGCGGCGAGGCCCGCGGGCGCCAGGAGGCATAGCAGCAGGACGGCGCAGCTTGGACTGAAGCTCATGCTTACTCTCATCATTATTAAGCGGGTGATCGCACAGAGCGAGACCCCATTGCTGCATGAATCGAAAGGTGCGTCCTGGCATTGCATTCGCGGGATCAGTAACCAAGCGCATCGACTGCGGCGATCCACTGGTTCCTGCCGATCTGGTGGGCGTCAACATGGTGCATCGACTCGGCGTTCCACCCATGCCCAGAGGCTTTCACCACAGGAGTTTCAACCATCTGCTCCGCGTACGTTGTCGTGCTGATGTCGGTAACTTCGAAAGCGCGCACCTGGTATCCGTAGACCGGCAAACAATCCATCCCCAGGCGATAGAGTTTTCCATTCAGGATGAACGGCCTGCCGGCAGGCCGCGCGGTATGCAGGTCGTTCTTGATCAGAGGGCTCATGGGGTGCTCGGTCCATGGTCCCCTGAAGTCCCGCGCATAAAAGAGGCGAAGCGAGGCGTTTCCCGGCACGCCGGTGAACATCCACCACATGTTCTTGTACCGTACCAGCGTCGGGGAGATGAAATGGTCGCCCGTCAGCAGGTTTTTTTGATACTCCCACTTGTCGGGAAACGCCGTCGCCTTGTATAGACGGACGAACGTCTGGGTGTAGGATTCCACAACCATGTAGTAGTCATTCCGCCACTTGAATACGTCCGGATAAGCCAGCGTATACGGCTCCTTGATGACGAGATGCTTGTAGTGCCACACCCGGCCATTGTCGCTTTCTCCCAGTCCTATGCCGCTTTCTTCCGTCTTCAAATACTTCGTGGTGAAGAACATGTAGTAGTGCGAGCCCTCGATCACAATGAAGGGATGCGCAAGAGTATCGGCATTCTTCAGATCATGCACGTGGTCTGCTGTCAGCACCGGATCGTCCGTTTTCGGCTGCGGTGACAGCCGCAGCGGGGAAGGTCCCGCATAAATGCCGATTGCCCAGTGGCTTTCGGCCTTGCATGGATTATCTGCGGAAGATTGTTGAGCGTGGCCGGTCATCAGTAGGGCGAAGGTGCAGGTGGCGATGCCAACATTCAGCAGCGAACTGCGCTTCATGATGGTCCTCCTCACGACCCGGGATTCCTCGGTCAAAAGTCGGCACTAACCGGCGCCCGCCGGGCGAGGCGTGTGCAACCTGATCGGCAGCACCCTGAACATTGATGACCGCCTCATGCTTCATACCAGTCGTCCATATTGGAGCGGAAGACGATCCACTTCCTGTCGGTTTGGCGATGAATTCCGGTTACGAGGTCCTCGGTTCGTCAGGAAACGCCCCGAGCCATGGGAGCGCCGCTTCCCTCTAATTTCGGCCGCTCGGCGACGGCAACCAGGTGGGCGCTGGCCCCTCGGATGGAGGGCTCCTGCTCAACCTTCGCCAGGAACTCCATGAGGGTCTTGCGCTGGACTTCATCTTTCCAGGTCTTGTTGAACCGGGCCGCGCTCCAAACAGGACCTTCGACGGCGAGCACCCTTGTGTTTTGGAAGCCAGCTTCAGCGACCTCCGCAGCCAGTTCCTCGGGGCGATGAAAGTACGAGGTCGTGAAATAGGCAGAATTGCCTGTCGGGTTGCGATGCTGGCCGGAGGCAAGGTCTGTGACGACGATCTTTCGGAAATCGGGGTCCTGCAAAAAGCCCTCCACGTATCCGTCGATCAGAGAGGCGAAGCGAGAGACTGCGGCGGCGAACATGACTCCGCCAGGCTTGAGGATGCGGAAAGCTTCGCGAAGGGCCTCATGCCGCTCCGCTGTGTCAATCAGATGATAGATTGGCCCAAAGAGGAGGACCGCGTCGGCCGAGAGAGAAGTTGCTCCCAGCAGCAGGGCATCGCCCAAAGTGATCGATGCCAGCGACAAGCCTGAGGCTGAAGCGCGCGCCTGCGCCTGTTTCAAGTGCAGCTCCACGGGATCGACCAGGTGGACGGTGTATCCCCGTTCCGCCAGGGGAAACGCATAGACTCCAGCGGCGCCCCCGACGTCGTAAATTACGGCAGGTGGCGGAGGCAAGTGCGCCGTCAGGATCGCTTCGGTGCGAAGGCGTTCCAGCTCGCCAACTCCCGACGACAGGCGCTCCGACTCCTGCACTTCTAAATAATGGTCCTCGATCTCTTTGCGAATCAGGCTCATTTCATAATCCCGCAGGCCACGCGTGTGGCTCCACCGGCCGGCGTGTTGCATTATAACGCCTGCCGCCTCAAGCAGCTACTACCGGCTCGCCAGCATCGGCGGGAGGCTCGATGAACGCGCCGCGATAAAACGATCCAGTTGTTCCTTTGAACTGTTGCCTTCCATGGGTCCGCGCTTGAGCACGGCCACAGCCCCGGCGGCATTGGCGCGAACGAGCGCCTGCTGAACGGGCAGGCCGCGCACGAGGCCGGCGAGAAACGTGCCGCAGAAGCAGTCGCCGGCGCCCGTTGGGTCGACTTCGGTCACCTCGAAAGCGCGCGCTTCAATGCGCTGCTTGCGGCTGACATACAGGCTTCCTGCGGCGCCGCGCTTCAGGACCACCGCTTCCAGCGACGGCCGATCGAGCATCTGGCGGATGAGATCCTCGCTTGCGAGATTCGGATGAAAGAATCGCAAATCAGCTTCACTGGGCAGAAACAGGTCGCAGGTTTCCAGCGTCTGCCGAAGCGCCTGCTGCGCCTCGGGCGGGCCGGTCAGCTCCGGGCGGATGTTTGGATCAAAGCTGATCTTGCACCCATGCCGCCGGGCCTCCCCGGTGGCTGCCCGGGCCGCGCGTATGGCGCCAGCATTGTAAAGGGATGATCCCATAATGTGAAGCCAGCGGCAGCCTTCGAACAACGGAGGGTGGATGCCGCTCGCGTCCAGCAGCCCAGCGGCGCTCTGCTCAATGTTGAAAACAAACTGCCGCTCGCCGTCGGCTCGATAAGCGACGAAGGCGGTGCCGGTGGGCCGGTCCGCGCTGCGCGCAACGCAGGTGAGGGAAACGCCGTCTGCTGCCAGGCGACGCAGGATGGCCTCGCCGAAAACGTCCTGGCCCACGCAGCCGGCGATGGCGGCCGATGCGCCTTGCAGGGCGGCCTGATCTGCAAAGATGGCCGGAGCGCCGCTGGCGAACGGGCCCTCAAACGTTCCAGGCGAATCGAATGTCTGCCCCGTTCGCGTTGCGACAAACTCGATCAGCAATTCTCCGAAGGTAACGATTTCCGCCATTTGGCTTGCCCCAGGTCAGGACCTTACAGGCCCGGGTAAAACTTCCGCTTTCTGAGGCGCGCGGACAGTCCAGATTGCAGGTCCTGCAATGTCGCGCCCCTGCTACTCTTGCCGTGGCCCGCCGTTTTCGGCGAAATCAAGCGTCTGCTGGCCGGGATGGCGGCCCACTGAGTGCATCGCCTTGCCCAGCCATCCCTCGCCGGTCCAGCTTGACGTTCCAAGGCGGATTGGAGCCAAAGCCATAGCGGCTAGTTTACCACCGCAACTGGCGATCTTATGCCGGCCCTGTCTCCGGCCTTCCCACGTTGCCGTCTCACAGCTCAAGCCGGGCGCCGGGCTTCGGCTGCCACCCAAGCGCCGGTCGCTGCGCCGCGGGAATTCAGGGCGGGCCTGGAGGTTTCAATCAGGTGATAACCTCACCGAATTCAGGCATTGGAGGGTGCGTCTATCCCGTACCCTCTGGATTGCATTGC
Source organism: Terriglobia bacterium (assembly GCA_035712365.1). Lineage (NCBI taxonomy): Bacteria > Pseudomonadati > Acidobacteriota > Terriglobia > Terriglobia bacterium. The sequence goes on along the minus strand of DASTAW010000041.1, from coordinate 27,434 downwards.
CGGGCGCAAAGATTACTATCGAACATACCGGGGGAAGAGGGTTGCTCCACCGGGAGACCATCGCAGGCCTCCCCGGGTGGTTCTCTGATGTGGACTGTTTCGTCCTCGCAGCAGGAGGGGAAAATGGCGATCCGGCTGGAAAAATCAGGCGGTTTGATCCTTATTCATGGGGCTCCGGACCCGCTGTCCAAAAAGAAGTGGTGGGACAAAAAACCGCGCGGCCTCGGTCTGTGGATCGTGCTGGCGCTATTCATTGCAGGCGCCGTATTCGCTGCATCGGTCGAGTCTGGATGGCCGACGGTTGCGGAGGCAGTGAAGGGTTTTCTAACGCCAGGGAGATGATCCCGCCATTGCCGGGCGGAAACTCGTGCTGAGTTTCTGTCGCGCCAGCTTTCGCAAGGGCGCTTCAACGGCGAGCATTCGACCGTAGAATCGTCGGACCGTCGCCCGCATGTGAGCACCTTTTCATTAAAACCAGAACTGCGGCCCGGGATCTCGCTGGTGCATGTCGCCGCTGTCACGTTGCATTGGCTCGAATTTCACTCGCACAGGACCACAATTTTATCCGAACGTACGAAGCGGGCGGTGCGCTATCTTTCAGGCCTGCGAAAGATGACGCAGTAGTTGTCATTGGGCCAGTCGGCGGGCTGGGAAACGAGCTCGAACCCCGCGGCAGTCAGTTCCTGGATGAGGACTTTTTTCGGTATGCCATGCCCGCCACGGTTGGCGGGGACGCCTTCCACCGGCGGCAGCCCGGTGCGCGGAGGAAAGTCGATCACGGCCAGCATTCCGCCGGGCTTGAGCGATTGGAACAGACTGGCGTCCATCTGTTGCGGCTCGGTAAAGTGGTGATACACGCGCCGCATGTAAATTGAGTCGCAGCACTCAGGAGGCAGGTTGGTTCCTGACTGCGAGCCTTCAAGCACCGTGATATTGTGGTCCCTCTCTCCGGCCGCCAATTCCTTCAGGTGCGCCAGCTTCTCTTTGCTCAACTCGTTCGAGTAAACATGCCCGGCAGGTCCCACGCGCGCCGCCGCGTCGAGGGTCATCTCGCCCGCGCCGGCGCCAATTTCCGCCACCACGCTGCCTGCATGCCAGTTGAGCAGTTGGGCCAGGCGGCCAGACTCCTCCTTGTAGTCCTGCCCGCAGACAGGGAGGGCAATGGCTGAAAGCAACAGGGCAATCAGCAGCAGATGCCGTCTGGTTTTCATGAGAACCTCAGCGGGTGGGATTATACCTTTTCGAGGGTTTGGCAACCATGGCAATTTGTAAAGTCACCGAGATTCCAGGCCGTTGACTTCAACTGGGTCAGTGTGGTATCGCTCGATGGATTTCAGGGCTGTCTCAGGGAAAACGTGTATCAGGGGAGTTCGCCGCGCACGGCAGATTAGTTGCGGGAAAAGCGGCAAGTATAAGGAAGCGGGATTGATGCGATTCTTCAGCCGTTTTGCCCATTGAGTTGGTAAGTCGCGGGCCGGATTTACCTCGATCACTCTCACATGTTTCGATAATCATCAGCAACTCTACTGCCTCGCTCGCTTGCGTTGCTGTGGTCGAGGGTCTATAATTTATTAGAGAGCGGTTGCGGTGGGCGTAAGCCCACTTTTTTGTTGGGAGGCAGGGTTGCCCGTTGGCTGGCCGCCGGCCTCTCAACTTACGGCGAATCCACCCGCACCTTACGAATGATCGTTGATCTGGAAAAGATCGAAGCCATCGCCGAGCGCGTGGCCGCCAGCGAGGGCTTGACGCTCATTGATGTGGAGCTCAAAGGGGGAAGGTCGAACCCGCTGTTGCGGGTCTACATTGACAAGCCTGGCGGAGTTAGCCACGGGGATTGCGCTCTGGTCAGCGAGCAGTTGAGTGCTATCCTTGATGTTGAAGACCCATTCCCGAGTAGTTACCTGCTCGAGGTGTCGTCGCCCGGGCTGGATCGCCAGTTGGTGAAGCCGCGCGAGTACCGTTACTTCGCGGGGCGCCGGGCACGGATCGTGCTCCGCGAACCGCTTGAGGAGAAAAAGGTTTTTGAAGGCAGGCTGGTGGGATTCAGTGATGGCCGAGTTCAGTTGGGCCTCGACGGCGATCAGGTTGCGGAATTTGAGCTTTCAAACATTTCGAAAGCCAGGCTGCTTCCTGAGCTGTAGCCGGGGAATGAGTTGTCTCGGCGGTTCGGTTGTGCTCTGGCCAGGCCTTGAGCCGGTGAGGAGCAGGCAAGCTGGAGGATAATTGTGACGACCAGTCTTCTCTTTCAAACCATTGACCAGTTGAGCCGGGAGAAGGGCATCGACCCCGAGATCGTAGTCGCCGCGGTCGAGGACGCCATCCTGGTGGCGACCCGCAAGTATTACAAAACCGTTGAAGACCTGGAGTCGCACTTTAACAAAGAGACCGGCCACGTGGAAGTGTGCGCGGTTAAGAAGGTTGTGGATCAGGTTGCCGACCCGGACCATGAAATTTCGCTCACAGAAGCTCTCAAACTGAATCCCGAGATAACCGTCGAGTCCCAGGTGAAAATTCCAAAGGCCACTGACGTGCTGGGCCGCATCGCAGCACAGACGGCCAAGCAGGTTATATTCCAGAAGGTACGCGAGGCTGAGCGGGACACGGTCTACGCGGAATACAGCCAGAGGATCGGCGAGCTCATCAACTGCACGGTCAAACGCATGGAAGGTCCCGACGTCATCCTGGACCTGGGGCGGACCGAAGCCCGCATGCCCCGGCGCGAGCAGTCGAAGCTGGAGACCTACCAGATCGGCGACCGCGTGCGCGCAGTGATCACTCTGGTGGACAGGGCCGCGCGCGGGCCGCAGGTGATCGCTTCCCGGGCTGATTCCAATCTGGTGCGGAAACTCTTTGAAATGGAAGTGCCGGAAATCTACGACAGCACGGTTGTGATCAAGGCCATTGCCCGCGAATCGGGCGAACGGACCAAGGTGGCCGTGTACTCGCGTGATCCGGACGTGGACTGCGTGGGCGCCTGCGTTGGAATGAAGGGTATGCGAGTGCAATCGGTGATTCGCGAGCTGCGCGGAGAAAAGATCGACATCATCGAATACAACGAAGATCCGGTAGCCTTTGCCGCAAACGCGCTGAGCCCTGCCAAGATCAATCACGTTTCGATCGTGGACCTCGAGCAGAAGCATCTGGAAGTTATTGTTGACGATTCGCAGCTTTCACTGGCCATTGGCAAAAAAGGGCAAAACGTTCGTCTGGCCGCCAAGCTGCTGGGTTGGCAGATCGACATCAAGAGCGAAGAAGAAAAGCGGCAGGAGATTGAGTCGCAGATGGCCGCCATGGCCCTGCGCGGCGCCCCCATTGCAAATCTGGAAGGCTTGGGCGAGAAGACGCTGGAAAGGCTTCGCGCGGCCAGCATCGAGACGGTTGAGCAACTGGCTCAGATGACCCCTGAAGACTTGATGCAGATTCAGGGTATCGGCGACAAGACGATTGAGCGAATCCGGCGCGTCGTTACCGACTACTTTGAAAAGGGCCAGCAGGCGATTGAGCAGGCTGCCATGGAGGAAGAAGAAGCGGTCCCGGAACTACTGACGACTCCCGAAACCGTAGAGACAGCTCCTGAAACCTTTGAGCAGGCTGCTGCGGCAGCCGAACCGGCGGAAGAAGCCGTGGAATCCACCGAGGCGGAGGAAGCTGGCCAAGTGACTTCGGCCGAGACTGTTGAAGAAACGGGCGAGTCTGCGGCCAGGGCCGAAACCCCCGAAGAAGAAACGCCGGAGTACGACGAGTCTGCCGATGGAGGAAAAGTCCAGGAAACGAAGGAAGACGAAGAACGAGGTTGACATCGTGGCCGGTCATGCTTCGGGTGGGCGCCAAAGTCGCGTCCCCCGGGGCTTAACGGCGTAGAGTTTCTCGGAAAGAGGTGAAATGGGCAGTATCCGAGTCAATGAGCTGGCAAGGGAACTGGAAGTGAAGAGCCGGGCTATCCTTGACAGTCTCCCAAAGGTCGGCATCACCGAAAAGAAGTCGCACTCCAGTGCGCTCGAGGATGACACGGCGGAGAAGGTGCGTGCGTACTTCCGGGGCGGTGAAGTGCCCGCTAAGGCGACCGCTCCGAAAGAAGAAAGGTCTGCCCCAGCTAACGAAGAGCCGGCTCCAGTAGACGCCAACGCCTCTGCGCCCGCCGCTGCTGAAGAGCTTCCGAAGCATGTTGAACCACCCGTTTCCCGCCAGTCATTTACCAAGTCGATTGCAGAAATCAAGGCCGCCGCGCGGAAAACGGTAGCGCCCCGCCCGGCTGCTCGCCCCTCGGCTGAACAAGCGGCGCCGGCCGAACCCACGGCGCCGCCAGAACGCACGGCACCGTCTGCTGTTGCACCTGGATCGCCTGTTCAAGGCGTTCCTGCCCGGGCGGGAGTTGCCAGGCCGGCTGCGAAAATTTCTGAGCCTCCCGTTCAAAAGGCCAGACCTTTGACTCCGCTGGCGGTCAAAATTCCTGCTAGACCGCCGGAGGCGGCTCCGGCCGCTCCCGAAGCCAGATCTGCCAAGACGGCCCGGCCTGCGCAGTTACCGGCCTCCAAACAGCCCATCTATCCCACTGCCGGACTGCCGAAGGCTGTGCCCACCCGCACCCACGGCTTGCGCCGGCCCGGCGAGCCTCGCCCGATGCACCCGACCGCCCGGCCCGCACCTGGCGCCGCGACCACCGTGAGATCTGTCGGGCGGAAGAAGATCGTGGTGCCGAAAATGGAACGGCACTCAACCGCTCCGCCCCCGTCTGCGGCGCCCGAAGAGATCCAGATTACCCGCACCATCACCATCACGGAAGGGGTAAGCATCAAGGAACTCTCTGAGAAGCTGGAAGTCCGCGCCAGGGATGTTTTGAAGAGGCTGCTGGAAAAAGGGATCTTCGCCACAATCAACCAGACGCTCGACAGCGAAACGGCCACCGAGATTGCCCGGAACTTTGGCGCGGAAGTCAAAGTCATCAGCTTTGAAGAAGAAGTCTTTCGCGAAAATGAGGAAGAAGACCGGAAGGAAGACCTGTTGCCGCGGGCGCCGGTTGTCACTGTGATGGGGCACGTCGATCACGGCAAGACCTCGCTGCTGGACGCGATCCGCGAGACGAAAGTTGCTTCCGGTGAAGCGGGAGGGATTACGCAGCACATCGGCGCCTACCAGGTTGAGACGCAGGGCCGCAAGGTCGTTTTCCTCGACACGCCGGGCCACGAAGCCTTCACCCTGATGCGCGCCCGCGGAGCCAAGGTGACAGACATTGTGGTGCTGGTGGTTGCCGCCGATGACGGCGTGATGCCCCAGACTCTGGAAGCCATCAACCACGCCCGTGCCGCCCAGGTCCCCATTGTGGTGGCCATCAACAAGATTGATAAACCGGAAGCCATGCCGGACCGGGTCAAGAAACAACTGGCTGACCGCGGCCTTAGCCCGGAGGATTGGGGTGGAGACACCGTAACGGTGGAAGTTTCTGCAAAGCAGCGGAAGAACCTGGAACTTTTGCTCGAGATGATTCTGCTGGTGGCCGATATGCAGGCGCTGAAGGCCAATCCCGCCCGTCTTGCTTCCGGCACAGTTCTTGAAGCCAAGCTGGATAAGGGCCGGGGCCCGGTGGCGACGGTGATTGTCCAGAACGGGACGCTGCGCGTCGCTGATTCGTTTATCGTAGGCGCCATTTACGGAAAGATCCGCGCCATGTTCAATGATCGTGGACAGCCGGTGATAGAAGCGCCCCCGAGCACACCCGTGGAAATTCTGGGTCTGGAAGATGTTCCCCAGGCCGGCGACCGTCTGCAGTCCATTGAGGATACGGCGAAAGCCCGCCAGATCTCCACGCACCGGCAGACGAAGCTTCGCGAAGCTGCGCTGGCGAAGAGCGCGCGGCTTACCCTTGAGCAGTTGCACGAGCAGATGGCGGCGGGCGAAGTGAAGGAACTGGCGCTGATCATCAAGGCCGACGTTCAGGGGTCGGTGGAAGTTCTCGCCGATACGCTGAGCAAGCTGGGCAATGACAGAGTCAAGTCCAAGGTCATCCATGCGGGAGTCGGAGCCATCACAGAAACGGACGTCCTGCTGGCCTCGGCCTCGAACGCCGTGATCGTCGGGTTCAATGTGCGGCCCGAGCGTAAGGCCAATGACCTGGCGCAGCTTGAGAATGTAGATATTCGCCTGCACACGGTGATTTACGAAGTCGTGGAAGAAATCAAGAAGGCCATGTCCGGGCTTCTCTCGGCCGTGTTCAAAGAGGTCACGCAGGGCCGGGCGGAGGTGCGCGACACTTTTCGCATCTCCAAAGTTGGGACGATTGCCGGGTGTTACGTTCAGGAAGGGAAGGTCACGCGGGAGTCCCGCGTCCGGGTGCTGCGGGACAACGTGGTGGTCCACGAAGGCCGTGTTCGGTCTGTCCGGCGCTATAAGGAAGACGTCCCTGAAGTGAGGTTCGGCACGGAATGCGGTATTTCGGTCGAGAACTTTAACGACATCAAAGTCGGGGACGTGCTGGAAGCGTACACGGTCGAGCGCGTGATGGAGCCCGCCATAGCCTGACGAGGTGACCGGCCAGAATGCCAGTCGGCCTTCTTACCCTCGAAATCCATCTGCCGTATTCGCACTCACTCAAGGAGAAACGTGCAGTCCTGCGCAAAGTCCGCGACCGCCTCCGCTCCAGGTTCAATGTTGCGGTGGCGGAACTGGACCATCGTGACGTTTGGCAGGTTGCGACGCTCGGTGTTGTTTCCATTTCTGATAGCCAACAGCTTTTGGATGCAGTTTTTCGGGACGTCGTCCACGAGTCTGAGCGAATTCTGGGAGATGATGTCCGCCATGACATCGAATTCTTTTAGGAGTGGCCGCCTGCAAACGGGTTTGTGCAAGGCTTTGCCATGACGGTTCCCGGACGACGCCAGACGAGACTGCAGGACCAGATTCGCGAAGAACTGACCGAGATGATTGAGCTGGAATTGAAGGACCCCCGGATAGGCTTCACCAACGTCACGCATGTTGATTTGCGGCCGGATTTGCGGACTGCTCACATCTGGGTTTCCGTCAAGGGTGAAACGGGAGTTCAGGTAGGGACGCTGGATGGGCTTCGCTCAGCCACCGGGTACCTTCGGCATGAACTCGGCCTGAGATTGAGGCTGCGGCGTGTTCCGGAACTCATTTTTGCGCTTGACCACAGCGCCGAGGACATGCTCAGGATTGAATCCCTGCTCGCCCAGGCCAACAAGAACCGATAAGCATCGAGAAGCCGCCAAGCGGAGGACCGGCATACCACGCCGGGCATAGAAACTCAGTCTGCGCGCGCCGCTTCGATTTTTATGGACCAGCAAATCGCCGGCGTTCTGGTTATTGACAAGCCCCCGGACATGACGTCCCACGACGTCGTAGCTCGCGCGCGCCGCTTGCTGGGGATTCGCCAGATCGGGCACTTTGGAACGCTGGACCCTTTCGCCACCGGCGTTCTGCCGCTTTCCGTGGGTAAAGCGACCCGCTTTGCGCAGTTCTACCTTAAATCCCGCAAAGCCTACGAGGGCACGGTACTGCTCGGTGTTTCCACAGACACCTATGACGGCACGGGAACACCAACGTCTGAGAAGCTCGCAGTGACTGTGGAAGCAGAAGCCCTTGAGAAACTGCTCCGGGAATTCACGGGCAGGTTGATGCAGACGCCGCCCCCGTTTTCCGCCAAGCGGGTTGGAGGGACACGGGCATACGAGTTGGCGCGACAGAAAAAGCCGGTGCAACTCGAGCCGGTGGAAGTGGAAGTTTACGCGCTGGAATTGCAGTCATTCGATGGACAGCGCGCTCGCCTGGCGGTGGAATGTTCCGGCGGTACATACGTCCGGTCCCTTGCTCACGATATCGGGCAAAGGCTCGGGTGCGGCGCCCATCTGGAAAGCTTGCGGCGCACGGCAGTGGCAGAGTTTACGCTGCAGCAATCGCTGACGCTGGAGGCGCTGGAAGAAGCCGTCCGTGAGCAGAAAGCGGAAAGCTGCCTCATTTCGCTCGAGGCGCTCTTGCCCGATTGCCCGGAACTGATCGTGCGTGGCAGAGAGGAGAGCAGCGTCCGCCACGGTCATAAGTTTGAGTTGGCGCAAACGGACCGCTTTGGACGGGGTGGGGGAAGGGCCCAGGCCGTTTCTCTCCTTAAGATTATGAACCCGGACCACCGCCTGATCGCCGTGGCGCGACATGTTTCAGGCAGCATCTATCATCCTGACCTCGTCCTGGTATAGTCCGGCTATCCCGTATTGCCTTGTGGGAAGCACCACTGGCCTTCGCCGTCCCTGTCCGGCCATACGGCTGGCTGCTGCAATTCTGGTTTCGTTTCTGTTTTCCCCAGGGCAGGGTTCTGCGAGAGTGATATGCAACTGTTCCTGCTGGGACTGGGGATGGGAGTAGTCGGAGGACTCATTCCCACTCCCCTGCATCTGATCGCGTTGACGCAGATGACGCTCAAGCGCTGGGGGCGGGCAGCGTGGGTACTGGTTGGTCCTACCACGCTGATCGATTCGGTTTTCTTCCTGATCACCTTTTTCTTCTTTCAAGTCATCCCGCGAGGCATCGCCCATTACACTGGGTATGCGGGCGGGGCGGCATTGGCAGGGTTTGGAGCCTATTTGTTGTGGGGAGACGGCGGGACGGACGCCGAGAAGAAAGGATGCTCGTGGAACCTGAGCTACAGCAGCCTCACACTCGCAACCCTGGTCGAAGCCAGCTATCCGGGAACGTGGGTCTACTGGCTGGCGGTGGCAGGTCCGATTATCGCCGAAGGCCGGGTGGTTGGTAATTGGCATATTCTGCCGTTTTTCGTGGGCAGTTTAGCCGGCTATTACGGCGCATCGTTTTTTTCCGTATGGCTGATGGCCTGGGGGGCAGGAGCGCACAGGAGGTTCAGCAAGTTGCTGTTTGTTGCGGCGAATACTCTCCTGATCATCGTGGGCCTCTTGTTTATAGCGCGGGAATATTTTGTGCATTAGCCCTTATCAACCAAGCTCCCCGGCGATTTTTGCGCGGTCGCGAACGAGGACGTATCATTTGACCGAGACACCGCTTTCCTGATAGATTCGAGTGTTTTAGTCACAGACTCTGCATTCAACGGGATGCAGGGCGGTACGGCCAGGCACGCGTGGTCTGCTGCTGCCCTGCATCTACATATTTATATCGGGAGAGAACGAAGAAATGACTACAGACGGTCATGGAAGAATTGGAATTCTAACCGGAGGCGGGGATTGCCCCGGATTAAACGCCGTGATTCGCGCGGTGGTCCGCCGCGCCCTCATGCTGAATTACGAAGTATACGGAATCAAGAACGGATGGCTGGGCCTTGTGAAGGGCACTATAGAGCCGCTAGACCTGATGAAGGTTTCGGGGATTCTGCCCCGTGGCGGGACCATTCTGGGGACCTCCAGGACGAACCCTCTGAAGAAAGAGGAGGACCGAAAGGCATTGCAGACCAACATGGAAAAGTTCAGCATCGATTATCTGATCGCGATCGGCGGCGAGGATACGCTGGGCGTGGCGCGACAACTTGCCGCGGATGGGATGAAGGTCGTAGGCGTGCCCAAGACGATAGATAATGACGTCGAAGGGACTGACCAGACGTTCGGTTTTGACACCGCTGTTTCGATCGTGACGGAAGCCATTGACCGCCTTCACACCACTGCCGAGTCGCATCAGCGTGTGATGGTTGTCGAAGTCATGGGCCGGCACACAGGCTGGATCGCGGTGACCGGAGGCCTGGCCGGGGGTGCTGATTGCATTCTGATTCCGGAGCAACCGATGACCATAGACGAAATTTGCCAAATCATCCAGAAACGGCACTCGAGAGGCCGGCTGTTTTCTATTATCGTGGTGGCTGAAGGCTTCAAGTTGGAAGGCGTTGAAGAAGTTGTGACGAAAAACCAGAAGCTCGACCAGTTTGGCCACGTTCACCTGGGCGGAGTCGGGGAAGTGATCGCCAACGAAATTGAAAAGCGGACAGGTTATGAGACCCGTGTAACCGTCCTCGGCCATACTCAGCGGGGAGGGTCGCCGACGGCTTTTGACCGCGTGCTCGGCACCCGGTACGGCGTGAAGGCCGTTGACCTCATCCATGAGGGTAAATATGGAACGATGGTCTGTCTGAGGGGGAACAAGATCGAGGACATCCCGCTAAAGGACGCGATGACCAAGCTGAAGTTTGTGGATAAGGAACTGATCGAGACGGCGGAAATCTTCTACGGATAGCGACGGGCGCAGGCGCGTTCCCTGGGGGCGTCACGGTGTTCTCGCCGGTGCGATGCTCCCGGATTAACTGTTGTCAGAGCTGGCCGGTTGCCCCTGCCGGACCGCATCAGGAGTTTTCCGGCTCGAATGCTGCGTTGAAGGGGATTTGCGGCTTAGCGCTGGACAGCGGACGCGAGAGGGATCAGCACGGTGTTGCGGTTGGTCAGGGCCGCGATTTCGGCGCTCACCTCTTCCAGCACATCCTCGGGAAGGCTGGCCAATTCCGCGCTGAAGCCCAGAAGGGTTTCCTTGCTCAACAAGTCGAGATCATGGAAGTACAGGTCAAGCTGAGCAAGTGTCCCGCCGAATCCGGCAGTACCTTGTGCTGGATTGCCTATACTTTCTTCAATGCTCTCGTTGAGCAGCGCAGTTGCGCGCCGCAGGAGCCGCAGTTGCAATTGGAAGCGCAGCTTCGAACGAAAGACAAACTGCTCCAGAACATTGTGGCGTTTGAGGAATTCGCTGACCGGCGCTGACCGGAAAGACTCAGGGTCAAGGGTCCTTCCTTCTATGGGATCCTGGACCGTTGGGAGGTACTTGAGCGAGAGATTTTGCAAATCAATAACCAGCTCAACCAGTCGCTCCCGCTCGCTGCTGAATACGCCAAGCATGCAGCGGGCCATCTCAGTTTTCCCGGAAGCTAGTTCGTCGATGGCGTCGTTGAGCGCCACACCAAGAATGGAAGCATGGGCGTCGATTTCTGAAACCAGAGGCGAACACAAGGAGTTGTTGGCGGGTCGTCGAAACCGCGGACCGGGCTGCCTGGGGGCCGGCGTTTTCCCCAGATGGAGGGCCCTGCGAAGTACCGCCGCGACCACCAAAAGAATTCCGAATTCGAAAATCCACACCATAAGCGTTCCCCAATATAGGTGAACTCGTGGAATTTTTCAAGAGCAAAGTAGCCTATTCTTTTAAAAATTCTTTGTTGAATTGCGGAATCTATCCGGCTAACTATTAATTTCCCAGTTAACCGGCAATAGGGCGGATGAGTTTTGACGGCGGGCCTCCATCCTTGACACGTTTTTGGACTGGCACCTATAATGCCTGTTTTCAAGATACTGCGTGTTAGGCGGTGAACGATTGCGTCAGCGATCGACTGGCTGGGGTGTAAGATTGGATTTGCTTTGTCACGATTCCTGCTGAGAAAGCTACGACGGGGCCGCGACTGCACTGCATGACCGCTCCGGAAGCCGGGGTTAACGATCTTGTCAATATCGAACAATGAGAGCCAGGACCTGGTCCTTCAGCGAGAAAAAAAACTGAAGTCCATTATCGGCCTGGGCTTTGAGCCCTACCCAAGAAAATTCGGTATCAGCCATACCATTCCGCAGATTCTGGAACAATACTCTGCTCAGTCGGCCGAGGAATTGGCTGCGAATAAAGTCCCGGTAAGGGTTGCCGGCCGCGTTATGACGATCCGGCCTCACGGCAAGGCCGGCTTTGCGCACCTGCAAGGGGAAGGATCGCGACTGCAGATCTATGTGCGCTTGGACGCCGTTGGCGAACGCGATTTTGAGCTTTACAAGCTGCTTGACCTGGGCGACGTGATTGGCGTGGAAGGCTATCTGTTCCGGACCCGCACTGGCGAACTGACGGTACACGCCGAGCACCTCCATTTTCTTGCCAAAGCCCTTCTCCCGTTGCCGGAAAAATGGCACGGCCTCACCGACGTTGAAATCCGTTACCGCCAGCGGTACCTGGACCTGATGGTCAATGAAGAAGCCCGGCGCGTTTTTGAGCGGCGCTCACGGCTGATCAAGGCATTGCGGGAGTTCCTGGAGTCGCACGGGTATGTTGAAGTCGAGACACCGATGATGCAGCCGATGGCTGGCGGCGCCATGGCTCGTCCGTTTGTGACCCATCACAACACCCTGGATATGAATCTCTATTTGCGAATCGCGCCGGAGCTCTACTTGAAGCGCCTGATTGTGGGAGGGCTCGACCGCGTTTACGAAGTCAACCGGAACTTCCGCAACGAGGGAATTTCTACCCAGCACAATCCGGAGTTCACGATGCTGGAGTTTTATCAGGCTTATGCAGATTACCGCGACATGATGGACATGACGGAGCACCTGATGCAGCACGTGGCCAGGGCTGTTGTGGGCTCGCTCGAGTTTGATTACGGTGAACACCATATTACGTTTGAAAAATTCCAGCGCTTCACCATGAAGGAGGCCATTGTCCGTTATTGGCCGAAGGAGGCCGATGGAGGGCCTTCGGCCGATGGAGGGCCTTCGGTCGAAGGCCTGGCCCAGCCGAAAGCGATTCTCGAATGGGCGAAGACCTATAACAGCTTTGCGGAAAATTCGGCCGGGCGGTATGCGACCCTTGCCACGCCTGAAGGCCTGGCGCCGGGGGCGGCCCTACAGGAACTATTCGAGGCCGTGGCGGAGCACGAGCTGATCCAGCCGACTTTTATTGTCGATTTTCCGCTTGAAGTTTCGCCGCTGTCCAAGCAAAAGCCCGACGATCCCAATTTTGTCGAGCGGTTCGAGCTTTTCGTAGCCGGCATGGAAATCGCCAACGCCTTCAGCGAACTCAACGACCCTGCCGAGCAGCGCGACCGTTTTGAGTATCAGCAGCTTTTGCGGGAACGCGGAGACTTGACGGCGCACGCCATCGATGAGGACTATATCCGCGCGCTCAGCTATGGAATGCCTCCGACGGGCGGGGAAGGGATCGGCATCGACCGCCTGACCATGCTCCTGACCAATTCGCATTCCATCCGCGACGTGATCCTGTTCCCTCTGCTGCGCCCCGAAAAATCTTCGGCCTGAAGAGTTGAAGAGGGAGCAGCGCGATCGCCCGCTGTTGAGGCTCGCGGCTCTTATCTCTCCCGCAAATTGACAGAGGCCACACGGCGAGAGAGGCGCCCACCGTGGGCTGATTTCGTTCGTCTCCGGCTGGTTGTTCAGTCGTATATAGGCTGACCAGCCGGTCAGTCGCGATTCGAGCGCTGGCGAACCGCCGGGTTTTTGCCTGCGATTCCCGTAGGGCCAGACTTCGGCGGACAATAACCTCTCGCTTCGCGAGACTGCAGATGCTAAACAGCGAGCATCTGCGCCAGCCGCGATCGTTTTTTCTTAATTAGGCCCATTTTTGATCAGCCTGCTAGGGAGTGTTTCGGCCTGTCCTATTTCCGAGCACGTCTTGGCTTGGGCATAATCAGCGACAGTCATGACGACTTTCACTTAATCCTGGATTGGATTTTAGTTTAGTCGGAGCGTCAGACTGGGGTTGACTGGACCTTTGCCGGGCCACCGGCGCGCAAGGCAGGGTGCCAGAGCAAGGCATCCTCCATATACTAAGTGCTGCATAAAAAACGCCCCAGCCACGAGCTGCACTCGATCATACATGGGCCGATCCAGCCACGTGAGTACGCCCCACGTCATCACCACCCACACCCCAACGCCGTACAAAAGCCCCACGCCCAATGCGGCGATGCCGCGAAGTCGCGGAAAAAGCCTGACAAAGACAATGCCCCAGCCCGCCGAAAACAAAAGGTGAATGATCGCACCCGTGAACAGCACACCCGGCGTACTGGTGCTGCCCCTTGCTTCACCGGCCATGATCAATGCGCATACATCGCCAAGGGACGCCGCGATCCATCGCAGTGGGCTCGAGAAACCTGCGCCCGTGATCTCCGCATGCACCATCGCAAATGCCAACATCGGTAGGCCGGCGATGACTCCGCCCGCGATGCCTCCCCGCAGTACCGCTCTGGTGGAAATGTTGCTTTCTTCTGCCATGTCTTCCCCGGCTTGTTCGCCCCGCACGTAGATCAACGTAGTTTGAGATTCAAGCAGTGATCACGGCACCAGCTACACAGAAATTCGTGCTGTTGCAGGATGGGAATTTCCTTGCTGATGAGCGCCTTGACCGGCGACGACTTCACTTGCAGAGTGCCACGTTGCAACGTCTGCCGCAGCCTGTACTGGATTTCGTCAGTGAACTCGATGAACGTGCTGTCGAACTTCGGCCCGTCGAGTGACTCCAACTCTGCGAGCGCCTGTTGGAGCATTTCGATGTTGTGCTGTTCTTCGGGGGTCTCGGCCAGCCACTCTGTCAAGCGTATGTGCTGCTGGTTGGCCGCGCTCTGGATGCGCTTGTCGGCTTCACTGTGATCGCGCATGAGGAGAACCCCGAAGTTGCGTATCTCGCCGATCGTCCCCCTTGACCGTGCCAGCTCGCCGGCCCTGATCTCTATCTGGTCGGCTGAGTGCATGGCCGACAGAAGCTCCGTTTCCATGCTAACGTTCTGCCGTGAGCCCACGACCGGGATGGGCTGCCGCGTTTGTGTTCTTCCTGCCCTCAAATATGCAGCCAAAACCCCGGCAGTGACCAGCACGGCGATGACGACACGTTTGAGGGCAAACTTTAGTCGCAATGGCATGCGAAGTCACTGATTCGGGGCTGGCGCATCTATGAAGGGGTGAGCCCGTGGCCGGCCCGCGTTTCAGATTTCCTTTTCACCCGATATCATCTAATAATAACTCTGGACTATGAGGTTTGAATTATTTGTTGCATTGCGATATCTGAAGGCGAAGCGGCGACAGGCTGCCATTTCAGTAGTGACAGCCATCTCCGTGGTCGGAGTGACGGCGGGTGTGGCCGCGCTGGTGATCGCGCTGGCCATCAACAATGGCTTTCGCCAGGAACTGCAGGGCAAGCTGCTTGGCGCCACCGCCAATGTGAATCTGATTCGTTCGCAGAATGACGGCATCCAGCATTATGAAGCGCTGACCCGGCGCCTCTCAAATCTGCCGCACGTGGTTGCCGCGGCGCCGGCCCTCTATGAACAGGCCCTGATTTCCAATCGTCAACGGTCCGGCGGCGTGATGATTAAAGGGGTTGATGTTGAACGCGAGCTGAAGGTCGGTGACCTGCTCCATCACCTTTCTTCGGGATCTCTCGACGGACTTTCGGAGACATTTCCCGACGCGGACCCGATCATTATCGGAAAGGAACTGGCCAAAAATCTCGGAGCCTCGGTTGGGGACACGGTGATGGTCACCAGCCCTCAGGGCACGCTCACACCGTTCGAAGTTGTGCCGAAGTATCGGCACTTTCGCGTCGTGGGCATATTTGATTCAGGTTTTTACGACTTTGACGCTCAATGGGCCTTTACCAATCTGGACGCTGCTCAGCGCCTTTTCGATTTGAAGAACGTTGTCTCCGTGATTGAGTTCAAGCTCGACGATGTTTACAAGGTTGACGCGGTGGCAGAGACCATCCAGAAGGCCGCCGGCCCTGGGTTTGACACCACCACCTGGGTGGACCAGAATCACGCGCTCTTCAGCGCGCTCAAACTCGAAAGGCTGGTTACCATCCTGACCATCGGCCTGATCGTGCTGGTGGCGGCTCTCAACATTTTTATTACGCTGGCCATGATGGTGATGGACAAGAACCGCGACATCGCCGTGCTGAAGTCGATGGGAGCGAGGAACAGGCAAATCTGGACCGTCTTCACGCTCCACGGAATTCTGATTGCCTGCCTGGGCACAATTCTTGGCCTGGTGCTGGGGTACGGCGGCTCCTGGCTGGGAGAGGCTTATCAGTTGGTTCCCTTGCAGGCCGACGTTTACGGATTGTCATTCGTGCCGTTTATCCCGCGCCCCTGGGATGGCCTGTGGATCGGTGTGGCGGTCGTGGCCATCAGCTTTCTTGCGGCCTTCTACCCTTCTTTTTCGGCCGCACGGCTGGACTCGGCGGAAATTCTTCGTTACGAGTAGCGGCGCGTTTACCGCGCCATCTCTGATTTGTGATCGAGCGAGTTGCGATTGATGATTGAAACGAAGCTTGGTAGCGCAGACTGCCGTTTTTGCAGTCTGCGGCCTTTTGCTTGCGGTGCAGTGGAACAAGAAATTACGAATTACAAATTACGAGTTACCCGGCGGCGCGCTTAGCGAGCCATTTCTGATTTGTGATTGAATGATTGAAGAAGAATTATGAATTATAAATTATGAAGTATGAAATAGCCGCAGCCTGGGCCGGCTATGTGAAGAAGATGCGCGCGCATCAGTTTCTTTCTTTCATCTTTCAGAATTCATAATTTCCGTTGTGCCAGTAATTAGTAATTCGTATCTTGTAATTTGGGAGGCGAATGAACACCCTGCTACAGGATTTGAAGTACGGCCTGCGCCAGCTCCGCCGCAACCCGGGATTCACGGCGGTTGCCGTGCTGACACTCGCGCTCGGCATTGGCGCAAGCACGGTGATATTCAGCCTGTTTGACGCGGTGTTTCTAAGGCCGCTGCCCGTGCGGCAACCTGGACAGTTGGTGAGGCTTGTGTATCACGAATCAAAAATCGGGAGCCACAGTGATTTTCCGCTGGCCTACTTCCGGGCCTTACATGATCGTGCGAAGAGCTTCGACTCTGTCTTTGGAGAGGTCGGCGGCTACCATTTCGCAATGAGCGATCCCGGACCGGCAGAAGAGGTTTCCCTGGAAGCCGTGATCCCCGGATTCTTCGACGCCCTAGGCGTGCGGGCCTTACATGGCCGCGTGCTGACGCCTTCCGATGCCGCCGAAGAGCCGGGGTCTCCTCCCGCCCTGCTGAGCTACAACTTCTGGAGGCGGCGCTTTGCGGGTGAGCCGAATGTCGTAAAAGGCCGGACGATCATCGTGAATGGCGAGCATTTCGCTGTTCTAGGCGTCATGCTGCCCGGGTTTGGCGGTCTAAGTCTCGATACCGCTCCTGACCTCTGGATTCCATTGCGCGCATTCCCCACTCTATTCTCGGAGGGCACCGGGGTTCAAACAAACATCGAGATGGTGTGGTTTGAATTGGCGGCGCGCTTAAAGCCCGGCGTCAAACCCGAGACCGCCCAGGCCGAGTGCCAGGCGATCTCGACCCCGGTAATGAAGGATTATGATGAACATGTCTTAAAGCTGCCTCCGAAAGTAGTTTCGAAGGATATTCAGGACCACATCTGGCTCGAACCGCTGGGGCATGGCGTTTCAGTTGTTCGCAGCCAGTTCGGTGACGTTTTCAAATTGCTGATGGCCTCTGTCGGGCTTCTCTTCCTGATCGTGTGTGCAAATATTGCCGGACTGCTGCTGGCCCGAAATGCCGCACGCCAGCAGGAAATAGCCGTTCGGCTGGCGGTGGGCGCAACGCGTCTGCGACTGGCGCGCCAGATGCTTACTGAAAGTTCGCTGATCACGGCAATGGGCGCTGCCGGGGGATTGCTGATGGGATGGTTGGCTATGCCTATTGCGGCTGGGCAACTGCCCACGATCCATGACCTTCTGGGTTGGCCCATGCCCGTATCGCTCGATGCTCACATTAGCGCCGTTGTCTTTCTCTTTTCGCTGGTTCTCGCCATGGCGGCGACTCTGTTTTTCGGCCTGGCTCCAGCGATGGCAAATTCCAGAACGAACCTCGACACCGTGCTTCGCGGGTCTCGCGCCAGTGCGCGGCTGCGCGGCCGGCAGGCCCTGATCGTCCTCCAAACTGCGCTATGCGTCGCCCTGCTCACGGCAGCGGGACTGTTTGTACGCACTTTTCGGAATCTGGCCCGAACTGACCCCGGTTTCGAACCAAACCATGTGGTGACCTTCACGGTGAATTTGACGGGCCAGAACGTGCAACCGAATCTGCTGAAGTCACTGCTAGCCCGCGTGGGAGAGATGCCCGGCGTCGTTTCTGCGGGCGCTGCCCGCGTGGGCGTGATGCGCGGGCACGGAATTGTCATGGGACTCGCCCCGGCGGGGCAGCAGATCACGGGCGCCGACTATCTGAACACCAACGTCAACGATGTCTCGCCAGGTTACTTCAGCACGATGGGAATGCAGTTCCTTGCCGGTCGAAACTTTACGCCAAATGACGAGCCGGAGGAAAAGCATACGGAACCGGCTAAGGTGATTGTGAACCAGACTCTCGCACGGCAGTTTTTCCCGAACACCGACCCCATTGGCAAACTAATCGGTTCGGGCAGAGTGGGTGACCCGGCCCGTGCGCAGAGCCAAATCATTGGCGTAGTGAATGACGCGAAGTATCGCTCGTTGCGAGAGCCGGTTCGTCCCGAGGTCTACGGCCTCATGACTGATCTCCGCTATGCTCAGTCTTTCGTGCTCTATGCCCGCACCCGAATGCCGGCCCGATCCACAATCGTGCCGGTTCAGAAAACAGTGACGTCGATCGATCCCTCGCTGCCTGTCGGGTCTGCCGATACGCTAAGCGAAGAGGTTCATAACAGCATTTCCGGTGATCGTGAAACGGCGGTGCTTGCTTCGCTGTTTGGCATCGCAGCCGCACTGCTGGTTTGCCTGGGAATCTACGGACTGCTGGCGTATTCCGTGGCGCAGCGGCAGCGAGAAATCGGCATCCGCATGGCGCTGGGGGCGGAGAAGAGCGACGTGTTAAAGATGGTTGTCGGGCAGGGGCTGAAGCTGGCGTTGATTGGTGTCGTCATCGGCATTGCCGGAGCGCTCGCGCTCATGCGATTTCTGTCAAGCCTGCTCTACGGCGTCAAACCCACCGATCCGCCCACGTTCATCGCTGTCTCGGCGATTCTGATTGCCGTGGCGCTGGCGGCCTGTTACATCCCTGCCCGTCGCGCCGCCAAAGTTGATCCCATGGTGGCCTTACGATATGAGTAGCGGCGCGTTTAGCGCGCCACACCCAGCCGCCAATGCAGACGTGGCACGGGCGTCCCGCTCCCGCCTGGGCGGGACCAAGATGGCCGTGCCACGAGCGAACCGCCTCGCCTGGAAATGGCGGCGTAAAGCCGCCGCTACAGAATGGTAATCAAGGCGAACGGTGATTGCCTGGGGGCGGTTTTGTGTTAATGTTAGCCTCGGGATTGGAATTTGAGGCTCGATGCTGCGCGTTGAAAACCTGACCAAGATTTTTCGCTCTGGCGAGCAGGAAGTGGTTGTATTTAATGGCCTCAGCTTGAAAGTGGAACAGGGAGAGCTGCTGGCGCTGGTTGGAAGGTCGGGCTCCGGCAAGACGACGCTGCTGCATCTACTCGCCGCGCTGGACACTCCGACGAGAGGTGAGATATACTTTGGAGGGAAGAGGTTAGCCGAGCTCAGCTTTGAGGAGCAGGCAGACTATAGGAATCGGCGAATTGGTTTTGTCTGGCAAATGCATCATTTGCTGCCAGAATTCAGCGCGCTGGAAAATGTAATGCTGCCCCAGCTCATCGCCGGAAATGGTTTCGAGAAGGCACGGGGTCACGCCAGGGAACTTCTGGCGGAGGTGGGTCTGGAAAATGCCCTGGGACGCCGAACCGGTGAGCTTTCAGGCGGAGAGCAGCAGCGAGTGGCGCTGGCAAGGGCGCTAGTCAACAAGCCAGCGTTGCTGCTGGCGGATGAGCCGACGGGAAACCTGGATCACCGGACCGCGGAGCATGTGATGGATCTGCTCGAACGGTTGCACCGGATCCATGGGTTGACTTCGGTGCTGGCCACGCACAATATGGAACTCGCGCAGCGCGCGGCTCGGACGTTGCGTCTGGAAGACGGCCAACTGACCGAGGTGGTAGTTCCACGGTTTAACTGAAAACCTGCTTTTTGGCATATGATGAAGTCAGGGGGCAGGGTCTATAGAAAAACTGAGGAGCTATGTTCGAGAGATACACAGAAAAAGCCCGGCGTGTTATTTTCTTTGCCCGATATGAGGCCAGCCAGTTTGGAAGCCCCTATATCGAAACCGAACACCTGCTGCTCGGTTTGCTGCGTGAAGACAAAGCGCTCACCAACCGCTTCTTGCGTTCCCACGCATCCATTGAATCCATTCGCAAGCAGGTAGAGGGACACATTCCCGTTCGGGAAAAAGTGTCAACGTCCGTTGAGCTGCCTCTCAGCCAGGAATGCAAGCGCGTGCTTGCCTACGCCGCCGAAGAAGCCGAGCGCCTGGCCCATAAACACATCGGAACCGAACATCTTCTGCTGGGTCTTCTCCGGGAGGACAAATCGTTTGCGGCGGAGATTCTCCACGAGCGCGGGCTCCGGTTGTCCACGCTACGGGAAGAGTTGAGCCGTACACAGAGCGAAAAGGTTTCTGCGAACCGTGCCAAAGAGACTTCGTTGCTTTCCGAATTCAGCCGCGACCTGACCCAGGCAGCGATGGAAAATCAGCTTGATCCTTTGGTCGGCCGGGAAAATGAGGTCGAGCGCGTCATCCAGATTCTCTGCCGCCGAACGAAAAACAATCCTGTGTTGATCGGAGAGCCGGGTGTTGGCAAAACGGCTATTGTTGAGGGCCTGGCGGAACGCATCGCCGAAGGAGACGTTCCATCCTTCCTTTCCGACAAACGGATTCTGGCCCTTGATCTGTCGCTGATTGTGGCGGGCACCAAGTATCGCGGACAGTTTGAGGAGCGCCTGAAGACCATCATGAAAGAATTGATGGAGGCGCAGAACGCCATCATCTTTATTGACGAACTCCACACGCTGGTCGGCGCGGGCTCGGCCGAAGGTTCACTTGACGCGGCCAACATTCTCAAGCCGGCCCTTTCGCGGGGCGAAATCCAATGCATCGGCGCGACGACTCCGGCCGAGTTCCGGAAGTCCATTGAGCGGGACCGCTCACTCGAAAGGCGGTTCCAGGCGGTCAAGGTCCCGCCTCCGGACGAGGGGCAGACCATCAAGATTCTGTTCGGCATCAAGGAACGCTACGAGAAGTTCCATGCGGTGACGTATGGGGACGAAGCCATTACGAATTCCGTGTACCTCTCCAGCCGGTACATTCCCGACCGCTTCCTGCCCGACAAGGCCGTTGACCTGATCGACGAAGCGGGGGCGCGCGTCAAGTTGCGCCAGAGCACCCTGCCGGAAGAAATGACCGAGGTCCAGAAGCGGATCAAGTTTGTAGTCCACAGGATGGAAAACGCCATCGCGAACCACGAATTTGAGAAGGCGCGTTTTTATTCCGACGAAGAGCGCAAGGAGCGCGAGAACCTGCGGCTGCTGCGCGAAAAGTACAACATCGATGAAACGGCGACCGGCTCGGTTTCCAAGGCGGACATTGAAGACGTTGTCGCGCGCTGGACGGGCATTCCTGTCAGCTCGATCAAAGAAGAGGAGATGACCAAGCTTCTACGGCTGGAAGATGAGCTGCACAAGCGCATCATCAGCCAGGATTCGGCGGTTGCGGCGCTGGCAAGGGCCATCCGCCGTTCACGGGCCGGGCTGAAGCCCCCCGGCAGGCCGGTGGGTTCGTTCCTCTTCCTAGGGCCCACGGGCGTCGGGAAAACGGAAATGGCAAGGTCGCTGGCAGCGATCCTGTTCAACAGCGAGCGGGTGCTGATACGTTTCGACATGTCGGAGTTTATGGAAAAGCACTCCGTGTCCAAGCTGATTGGCTCGCCTCCGGGCTACGTGGGGTACGAGGAAGGCGGGCAGTTGACGGAGCGGGTGCGGCGTTCACCCTATTCGCTGATCCTGCTGGACGAAATTGAGAAAGCCCACCCCGACATCTTCAATATTCTTCTCCAGGTTTTTGAAGACGGGCAGTTGACGGACGGGCTGGGAAATACGGTCGACTTCAAGAACACCATTATTATCATGACCTCGAATATCGGGGCCAGGTATCTGGAGCGGCGCTCGAATCTGGGCTTCCAGTCAGCGACGGAGGGGGCAACGGACAAAAAGCTGGGCGACCTGGTTATGGGCGAGGTCAAACGGCTGTTCAATCCGGAGTTCCTGAACCGGCTCGACGAAATCATTATCTTTAATGCCTTGAACGACAATGACATGCTACAGATCCTCGATCTGCTGGTCAACAACATGAACCAGCATCTGGCGCAGAGGAACCTCTCCCTGACCCTTTCCCCCGAAGCCGGAAAGTGGATACTGGAGAAGACGTGTTCAGATCGGTCATACGGGGCCCGGCCGTTGCGGCGGGCGTTACAGAAATACATCGAGGACCCGCTCTCGGAAGCCCTGATTCAGGGTGAAATCCAGCCTCCGGCGGTTTTGGAGGTTGTCGTAGAGAATGAATCTCTGTATTATCGCCCTGTGAATGACAAGCTGGTTTCGGCCACGCCACTTTCTCACTAGAGCGACTCCTTCGGGGGCAGGGGAATCCGCGAGTAACCTGATAATCCAACGCATCCTCAGATACAATAGCTTGTCGGCCGGCTTCCCCCGGCGTGGGAAATGCCAGCCAACTTTAGGGGAGTTTGCTGCATCGGAGATGCTTAAGCTCTCACATCGGAGCGCGGGGGAAAGGCTGTTTCTTGAGGCTGTTGACAGGTAGGCGTAAAAGGCAGGACCAGCCCGCCGGTGCGACGCTGGCAGCCGCAGTTCTGGTTCTCATTTTGGCGGGGGGCGGGCTCCGGGCCCAGGGTCCACCATCTCAGGGCCAGGAAAACCAGACGCCTTCACCTGCCCCGAGTGAACAGCAACAAGCCCAGGAGAAACAACAGCAAGGGCAGGAAAAAGGACAGCAGGGCCAGGAAAAGCAGCAACCTCCTAATCCGGCTCCCGCGAAGCCCCAGCAACCGCAACTCACGACGCCCCAACTTACCACTCCCCAGTTGACCAATCCTCAACTGACAACCCCGCCGGCGCCTACGCCCGGAAAACCGGCGCCCAAGGAGCAGGGCCAACCGGCCAGGCCCCAGCAGCAGGTGCTGATTGAACGTGTCGAATTCCGGGGCAACCGGCGCATTCCTTCTTCGCGGCTGCAGTCTCAGATTTTTACGCGCCCGGGTGATGTCTATAACGAGAGTTCGCTCGAGCGCGACTATATGGCTCTGTGGAACACCGGCTATTTCGATGACATCCGGCTGGAGGTCCAGGACGGAAAGACCGGCAAAATTGTTGTCTTCTACGTCCGCGAAAAGAAACTGATCCGGGCGATCACCTACAAAGGACTCCATTCGGTGGAACAATCCGACGTGCTGGATGCTTTCCAGAAGCAGAAGGTCGGCTTGACGATGGATTCGCAGTACGACCCCGTGGTCATCAAGCGGGCGGAAGTCGTTCTCCAGGAGATGCTGGGCGCCCATGGGCGGCAGTTTGCGACCGTCCGGCACCGCACGCGCAATATTCCTCCGAACTCGGTAGCGCTCACTTTCATTGTGAATGAAGGTCCCAAAGTAAAGATTGGCAGCATCCACTTCACCGGCAACACAGTTTTCCGGAATGGCGAACTGGTGCGCCAGATGAAGTTGTCACGGCCCGGCGGAGCTCCTCCGTTTTTTTACTGGTTTCACAAGACCTACGATCACGACCAGGTGCTGTATGACCTCGAAAAAGTGCGCGAATTGTATCAGAATCACGGATATTTTTACGCGCTGCCTGGAGAGCCGGTGGTCAAGATGAAGGATACGGCCCACCACTGGCCATTTTTCTTCTGGAGCTGGGGTCATGGCAAAGCCGTGGATGTTACGATTCCGGTGGAGGAAGGGCAGCAGTACAGGCTGGGGAAGTTCAACATCCGGGGCAATAAGCTTTTCAAGACGCAGCAACTGATGCCCATACTGGGCATGAAATCCGGTGACATCTTTGACGTTTCGAAGATGCGCAAGGCGATTGACAATCTCACCAAGCTATACGGCGAGTTCGGTTACATCAACTTTGTCGCCACTCCAGACCCCGAACCCAACCGAAGCCGCCATGAGGTCAACCTGACCTTCGATTTTGACGAAGGACGCCAGTTTTACATTCATCGCATCGAGTTTTCGGGCAATACGAAAACTCGCGACAAAGTGGTCCGGCGCGAACTGCTGGTGAACGAAGGCGAGATGTTTAACACGCGGTACTGGGACCTGAGCATCCTGAAGGTGAACCAGCTTGGATTTTTCCAGGAAATCAAGAAAGAAGATTATACGATCACCCAGAACGCCAAAAACCATACCGTTGATATCGACCTGAAGGTCCACGAGAAGGGGCGCAACTCGATCGGCTTCTCGGGAGGCGTCAGCGGTTTTGCCGGCAACTTCTTCGGGTTTAATTATTCCACCAACAATTTCATGGGGCTGGGCGAAACCCTGAGCGTGGGAGTGCAGACAGGGCAGTATGAAAAGCTCTACACGTTTGGGTTCACGGAGCCCTATCTGATGGACCGCCCCATTACCACCGGGTTCACTGTCTTCAAGAGTGACATCAATTTCAATCAGCTTCAGCAGACCAGCATATTTTCCGGCGTCAGCCAGACGGCGCTGGCTTCGGCGTTTGGAGCCACTTCGTTCCAGAATTTCGCGCAAAACTCCACGGGCTTCACAGCATTCATTAGCAATCCACTTCGCCGGCATTTTGCGCGCGTGGGACTGACCTACAGTTTTTCAACCAGCAGCCTGGAGACCTTCAGTCTGGCCTCGCAGCAGTACTTCAAGGCCCTCAACTTTCAGAACATAACCCAGGGACCCAATTCGCTGACGGGAATCAAGACGAGTTCGATCATGCCGACCTGTACCTACAACACAGTCGGACCGAATTATCTTGAACCGCATTACGGGAAGTCCATCTATGCATCATTGCAGTTTGCGGGCAGCGTGCTGGGCGGCAATGTCAACACGATCACGCCGACTCTTGACTTCAAGTATTACCACCCTATAAATCACGGCCGTAACACGCTGGCTTTGCACCTTACGGCCTCTACGATCAGCGGATACGACGGCAAAGTTCCGCCGCCATTTGCGCGGTTCTACATGGGCGGCGAAAACGACATCCGCGGCTTCGATATCTATTCGATCAGTCCGGTCGCTTTCTTCCCCACCGTCGGGTCAGTGTGCAATCGCGACGCCACCGGCAACGTCATACCTGCCCTGGGGTCAGATGGGAAGCCCACCGGGGCCTGCGGTTCATCCACGAGTTTTCCGGTGAACACCGTTATTTTTCCGGGGGGCGACACGCAGTGGTATACAAACTTTGAATACCGGATACCGATCATTGGCCCTGTGGCAGTGGCTCCGTTCTTTGACGCGGGTATGGACTTCATCTGGCACAAGGACGAGCTGAATTTGCGGCCCAACGCCCTGACGTCCCTGACGCAGCAGTTCCCGTTCTTCAATCCTCCAACCCGATTGCAATTGGCCGCGGGAACCAACTATCAGCCGCGCAGTTCAGCGGGGATAGAGCTGCAGGTCATCGTGCCGCACTTTAACATTCCGTTTCGGCTTTATTACGGTTACAACCTGCTGCGGCTGAATGATGTGATTACGCCGCCGCAAACGTCAGCAGACATTCAGGCGCTCTTCCCGAACACGCCGACGTATCTTGGGGCATTGCCGTTCTTCCAGAGCTTCCGGTACGAAGAGCGCAAGACGCGGCTTGGGTTTACGGTGGCGAGAACTTTTTAGCTTGACAGCTGTTCGGGGGACAGTGGCAAGATAAATCGGAGTTTTTATTGATGGTAAAGGAGTACGCAAGAATGAGAAATCGCGTATGGTTGTTGATGGTGGCGATGACCCTGGCGGTCTATCCGATGTTTCTGAGGGCGCAAGGCCCAGCGGCGGCGGGCGACAAAGTTGCCGTCGTTGACATCCAGCAGGCCATTATCGGCACTGCTGAAGGGAAACAGGCATTGCAGGACCTTCAGAAGAAATACCAGCCGCGTGAGACGGAAATCAACCAGCGGCAGGACGACGTGCAGAACCTGCAGCAACAACTGCAGAAGCAGATGACAACCTTGAGCGCCGATGAACAGCGCCGGATGCAGCACGATCTTCAGGAGAAGCAGACCGTCCTGCAACGTCTGGAGCAGGATGCGCAATCATCCTTCCAGTACGATCGCGACACGGTTATGCGGGACCTGGGGCAAAAGATGGTGAAAGTGATCGACCAGTACGCCTCAGCGCACGGCTACGCGCTGGTGATCGATGGCAGCCAGGTGCCTGTTTATTATGCCGCGAAGGGGGTTGATATCACGCCGGAGATCGTCAAGCTCTATGACTCCTCGCATCCTGCGGAGGGGGCCTCGACGTCCCCGGGCGCTTCCGGTTCATCGGTCGCGCCCAAGGCTCCGCCCAAGCCCAATCCCTGAGTATGAGGGGGAATCGTTCGCGTCCCGGGCAGCCTTCATCGCCCAATCAGGCCGGCGACTACCAGCATTAACCCCTGCCTTCATCGCTTTGCTGTTGTAAGAGAGCGATGGAGGCTGGGGTTTTTGTTTTGGTGGCAAAGAATGCCGGGCCACCCGGTTCTGGCCTCTACCAGCACTCGATTTCCATTGTGTTGATGGCACTGCAGGTGATGGTCGCCCTTTGAGGGAACCTACGCTTCGGAAGTTATTCGGGGCAACCTGCCACAACCACCGCGAGGTGGATTTCAGCGCTCAAACGGCGGTGAAGCACCCGCGGCCCGAACCGCGCGATAAAAGCGACCGCGATCTGCGTGGACATTTTTGGCCGCGCAGCATTTCACTTGCCGGGCTATCGTCGGAAGTCGGCAAAAGGGCTGCGGCGCTGAAGGTTGAAGAAGAATTGTCCTCTCCGCCGGACTGGTCTGGTCCGTCAGCGCCGCCACTCTTACGTTAGCGGGTTCTCAGGTTCACGGACACTGAGTGCATAAGATTCGGGTTGGCTTCGCTCTTTCCAGTAATTGTCAATGTGCTGCTGGTACGCGCCGCTCCATTGTTGGCCACCGCGAGCTGGCTTGATACTCCACTCGTTCCGGTTATGTTCACTTTTGAGGAGAGGAAGGTGCACGTCGTATTGTTGGGACATCCGGACACGGTGAGGTCAACCAAACCTGTAAAGCCACCCGATGGGCTCACGCTGACCGTGTAGCTCCCGCTCTGGCCATTCTTCAATGTCAGATTGCCCGGCGACGCGCTCATCGAGAAGTCACCGGAAAGCGCGGCATTGATTGTGATGCTCAGGTTCTGGGTGGCGGTCCGGGAATTCGAGTCAGTCACCTTGGCGGTAAAGTTGCTGGTGCCTGCGGTGGTAGGCGTGCCGGTGATGGCGCCCGTCGAGGTATTCAGGGTCAACCCTGCCGGCAGACTGCCAGCGCTGATCGACCAGGTATAGGAACCCGTGCCGCCGGTGGCCGCAAGCGTCGAGCTGTAGGCCGTCCCCACGGTGCCGCTGGGCAAGGAAGTAGTCGTTATCGACAGCGCGGCATTGACCGTGATGCTCAGGTTCTGGGTGGCGGTCCGGGAGTTCGAGTCAGTCACCTTGGCGGTAAAGTTGCTGGTGCCTGCGGTGGTAGGCGTGCCGGTGATGGCGCCCGTCGAGGTATTCAGGGTCAACCCTGCCGGCAGACTGCCAGCGCTGATCGACCAGGTATAGGAACC